>JBBTYG010000020.1:0-4592 GCA_038061855.1 Patescibacteria group bacterium
TTTCATGGTGAGGCGATGACCTCACCGAGTGCAATATGTATCTGGCCTTATGCAGTTTCAGAAATTCCTCTTCGGTTATCGTCTTAACGCCAAGTTTCCGCGCGTTTTCATACTTCGATCCCGGTTCCGCTCCGAAAACTACATACGAAGTTTTCCTACTCACCGATTCGGACACGTCGCCGCCAAGTTCGCGGACTTTCTCTTTGGCAGCCTCCCGGGACATAGTCCCAAGCGTTCCGGTAAACACAAAACTTTTTCCCGTTAATTTTTGAGATTTGAGATTTGAGATTTGAGATTCTATAATGACTCTGGCTTTTTCAAGTTTTTCAACAAGCTGGATGTTCCGCGAATCGCGGAACCAATCATATACGCTTTTCGCAACTTTCGGCCCGACATCCCGTATCTCCTGCAATTCATCTAAAGAATAGCTTTGTATTGTTTTCAAAAATCCGCTGATTTTCAGATTTGAGATTTGAGATTTGAGATTTGAGATTATCTGCCTCGCAAGTAATTGCGCCGTCTCTTCCCCGATATGCAAAATCCCAAGCGAGTAGATAAAACGAGGAAGAGAAATACTTCTTTTCGCGGCAATTTCGGCAATAATATTCGCCGCCGATTTCTCGCCGAACCTAGGAAGCGCCTTGATATCGCCCTAGCTCAAAGAAAAAATATCCGCGGCGTCGGCAATTAATACCTCATCCAGAAACCGGTCAATTATTTTAGGGCCGAGGCCTTCAATATTAAAACCTCCTCGCGAAACAAAATGGTATAGCGATTCTTTATGCCGCGCGCCGCAATTAGGATTTGAGCACCGATAAGCCACGCCATCGCGGACCACTCTCGATCCATCAACCGGGCATTTTTCGGGCATTGTAAAAGTCTTTTCCTTTCCATCGCGAAGCTCGGGAAGCACCTTAGTAATCTGCGGAATCACATCTCCGGCGCGGCTTACGATAACAGTATCACCGACTTTCAAATCCAGCCGTTCTATCTCATCTGCGTTATGGAGAGAAGCGTGCGTGATTGTAACACCGCCGACGTTGACTGCTCGCATCACCGCAACCGGCGTAAGCGCGCCGGTACGCCCGACTTGAACGACGATATCTAAAACAACCGTTGTAGCCTCGCGAGGAGAAAACTTGTACGCAATCGCGCCACGCGGCGCCTTTCCGATAATGCCGGCTTCTTCGTAAATTCGATTATCGTTTACAGAAACGACGATTCCGTCAATTTCGTACGGCAATTTTTCTCGGCTTCGCGCCCATGTTTCATGGAACACAAAAACGTCTTCCAAAGACCGAACAACCTTTCCATTTGGATTCGTGCGAATACCGAATTCATGCAAAGCGCGGTATTCCTCTTCTCGAGTGGGATATTTCTTGACATGCGCGTCTCCGCCGCCGGCCCGCTTCGCCGGAGCTACAGCCCGGCCTCGACTCGTCTCGGCGAGGCGAGCGAGGCGAGCGATTCCATACGCGTAAAAATCGAGTTTGCGGCTTGCGGTGATTTTCGGATCAAGCTGGCGGAGCGAGCCGGCGGCGACATTTCGAGGATTCGCGTACGGCTTCTCGCCTTTTTTTTCCTGCTCGCGGTTGATTCGCGCGAATTCCTTTTTTGCGAGAAACACCTCGCCTCGCACTATTAATTCTTCCGGCACGGTATCGCGCGATTCAAGCACAAGCGGAATCGCCTCGATAGTTTTTATATTGTGTGTAATATCTTCTCCTATAAGCCCGTCGCCGCGCGTTGACCCTTGCGCAAGAACACCGGAGCGATATACAAGTTCTACGGCAAGCCCATCCATTTTGAGATCGCAGTAAAAATTTGAGATTTGAGATCCGCCCGGACGAATGTCCGTTCGGACGGGTTTGAGATTTGAGATTTTGAGATAATTCCCGAGCCGATCAATCCAAGATATAACATCCTCCCGCGAAAACGCGTCATTCAAGGAATTCATGCGCGTGACATGCTCCACTTTCTTGAATTCCTTAAGAGGCTCTCCTCCAACGCGCTGCGTTGGTGAATCGGGCGTTATCAGATCTGGAAACTGCGTCTCAAGATCAAAAAGCTCTTTTTTCAAAGAGTCGAGCGCCTCAACGGAAATTTCTTGCGCATCCAGAACATGATATAAATAGCGATGCCGATTGATAAGTTTTTTGAGGTGCTCGATTCTATCTTTCGCGGATTTTTTATTCACGCAATAATTATACCCCAGAAGAAATTCCTGCGGAAAATAAAAATCAAGGCCCGGCCGGCGGCGTAAGTATAGTGTAAAGAAAGGCGCGTTTTGTTGTCCCTGAGGTTCCCTTTGAGAGTATATACGTCGTAGCTGGATTACCGCAGGAAACTTTAGACACGTCATTAAATCTGTCATCTATATGACACTCGAACACAACATCCGCGCGGTTAGCCAGTTCAATATGTTCAGTTTCGTTAAGACAGACCCCGCCTTCCTTATTCGGATTGTTTAAATGATATAGCGCGCAATTGACCCCGGCATCGGCGGCAAAAACAGCTTTTGCGGAATTTATTACGTCCCCAGCCTGCTGTAATTGAATTGTTATAAGAAATCCTGCGATTGCCGTCGCGCCCAGCATCGTGCCTCCGATAACCAATACTACCAAAATAATCGCCTGCCCTTTTATTTTCGTCTTCGATTTATTCATCTTGTTGTCGAAAGCTTATGGTGTTATTTCATCTTCTTGCCGCGAGCTTACGGTCGTCTGGAGACGAATAGCGCCTTCCTTCACGCCATGCTCTTTCGCGCTCACGCTTACCGCAATTGTAACCCGCGTCGGCCAATCATCATCTATATCCTGACCGCTCAAAAAAAAGTCTAAAGTCCACACAAGGGCATTCTGCCCAGTAATCGGCTTGAATCCGCTACCATCATCCTTCTCAATAGTTGCTCCGCCGCCAGGGCTCTTTCGGTATGTGATGAATTCTCCTCGCGCGTTATAAAATTTAAGTTCGCTAAACCCGGCTCCACGAGAAGGGCACTCGGGATCGCAAAAATTCCTCCCAGTTCGTATTTCCCGCGCCATCTGCTCAATCGCGAGAGACACGTTATTATTGGCGGAGATTAGAGCGGCGACCTGCCGTTGCGTGCGCAAGGCGCCAACAAAACCTCCGACGGCAATAGTAACGATAATAATGAAAACACTGACCGACACAAGAAGCTCGATTAGCGTGAACCCGAGACCGCTGCTTTGTGATAATTTTTTCATTTGATTTATCCACTAAAAGAACTGGGAAGGCGCGGGTCAAAAAAACGATCTTCGAGATTCACTTCCGAATGTATGGGTATTCCCGTTATTCCGCCAGAGGAATCCCACCTTACAACGGAAGAAACCTTGAGATGGCCAGGATCAATCAGCTCAATGCTTACGACCCTAACAAACTTCGTGGAAACATCTCCTGAGTAACTATATAAACCAGTCCTGGTATCTAGTTTTAATTTTCGATCACTCGGAGAAACGAGGCTTACGTCCAACCAATCAGGCTTGAACTCGACTTCGAAATCTCCGTTTGAAAACCCGTCATTCCACGGCACGAAAGGATCCATCTTATTATGATCAAGCAAATTTCTTACAACCTCTATCCCTTCAGCCGCCAAGTACGTCGCAATGTAGTTTTCCGAAACGAAGTTGCTTATGGCAAGTGATCTCGTAAGAAGCGCGAGCAACCCCATAAATCCCATCATAAGAACACTCAAAGCAACGATTGTCTCGACGAGCGACTGGCCTTTCTGTTTTTTTAAAACCTCTTCAGTTCGCATGCGTTGATTCAAAAATCCACTTGCCCTATTTCGCTTACGGAAATCGCCGCGTTAAGCGAAGCGTCTTTTGTGGTAAGGTAAATTTTCCCAGAATTTTCATCACTCACAAGTCCGGATTCAGCCACCGTGCCAATAAGAGTAATTGGCACTGGCGGAACAAAAAAAACCTTATAAATGCTTCTATTGGCATGGCCCCTGTTTTCCAGAATAACAACGCCTGGCGCTACATCATGGCGCGAAAGCGTGACTATTCGAGTTTTGCCTGTATTTTTAATCGTATTGATGCCGTCCTCGCAGCCTTTCCCCCCCTCCGGTATTACCCGGTAAGAAAAAAGTTCATATCCGTTGCGGCCGTAATCAATATTTACACCATACCCGCAGTTAACCACTCCCGGATCTAAAACCTCCTTATCATTGTATGTTGAAACGGCTAAGGATTTAGCTCGAAGTATCAATTCAGCCAGTTTCTGAACCTCGACGTACAAGCCAATCTGCTGCTGAGTGGAACTCGTATAAGTAAGCGCGAGAGCTGATATCATAATCGTTATCGAAATAACAACCAAAAGCTCGATAATTGAAAAACCCTGCCTTTCGCCCCGTAGGAAACGAAATATTTTTAGTAGTTTAAGTAATCTCATTTTTATTGCATGCCCCATGAATAAAATTTATGTCGCATATTTCGAGCAAAAATATTTCATATTTCTGCTCAGTTTCCTACGGGGCATTTGCTCTATTCTACTACACGCAGTATCGCATGGCCAATAAATAAATTGCCGCCTATAAATAACTTGGTGATGCATAAAATAGGCTAATT
>JBBTYG010000021.1:0-4285 GCA_038061855.1 Patescibacteria group bacterium
GTTGGTATTTCAGCTGCCATATACTGGGTTTTGAGATCGGTCATACAGTTGCCGCTCGCGAGTTTTCTGGATAAATATGATGGAGAAAAAGACGACTTTTACGCGTTGATTTTCGGTATCATAGTTGCCGGCGGTTCTGCGGTACTCTTCGCGTTCGTGCGAGAACCGTGGCAGCTCTACCTCGTGCAGGCGCTTCACGGAATCGGCTTCGCTTTTTATTTTGTGTCGTGGCCGGCAATATTTTCGCGGCATCTAGACAAAAACAAAGTTTCCTTCGAATGGGCACTCGATAACACCGCCGTAAGCGTCGGCGCGGGAGTGAGCGCATTTTTTGGCGGCGTAATTGCGTCAAAGTTCGGATTTCCAATAGTGTTTATTACTACAGGGGCCCTTTCCGCGCTTGCCGCTTTAATTTTAATGATTGTTCCGGAGTTGTTATTTCCCAAAAAAACGATTTCTGATGGCGCGCCGTCTAAAATGACACAATTATAGAGTGCTCATGAATGTTTCAAATCAAGCTCTCGCAGAGACGCTTCAGGAAATCAGCGAGTATCTAATTATGCAAGACGTGCCATTTAAGCCGCGGGCTTACGAAAAAGCCGCGGGCGCGGTTTTAGATTTTGAGGAAGAAATCGCCGAGCTCTATAAAAAACTTGGTAGCAAAGCGCTCGAGTCCATTCCGGGGGTAGGACTCTCAATTGCCGAAAAGATCGAGGAATTCATAACTACGGGTCGCGTAAAATATCACGAGGAATTAAAAAAGAAAACGCCGGTCAACCTTTCTGAATTGCGGAAAATTGAAGGGCTGGGGCCTAAGTCTATCAAGAAATTATATGACGAACTTGGAGTAAAAAATATCTCTGATCTTGAAAAAGCGGCGCGATCGGGCAAGGTCGGCACTCTCGCTGGATTTGGGGAAAAAAGCGAAGAAAATATTTTGAAAGGAATAGAATTCGTCAAAAAATCGGGGGGACGGTTTTTGCTTGGGCATATACTCCCGGAATTGCGGTACATAGAAGCGCGCCTCGGAGCAATTCGCGGCGTTCAAAAGATTATCATCGCTGGTTCCGTGCGACGCAGGAAAGAAACGATTGGCGACGCCGATCTTTTGATCGCGTCGGATGAGCAAGGGCCGATTATGGATTACTTCGTGAGAATGCCAGGCGTTGTTCGGGTATACGCGCATGGAGACACGAAATCTTCGGTGAGAATGGCGACGGGATTTGATGTGGACATGCAGGTTGTTCCTCTGGAATCGTACGGGGCGGCGCTCAATTACTTTACCGGATCGAAGGATCACAATATAGCGATAAGGCAGATTGCGATTGAAAAAGGATATAAATTGAACGAGTATGGGCTGTACAAACTCAAAACTGAAAACTCAAAACTAAAAACTAAAGAAAAAAAGATAATCGCTGGGCGTACAGAAGAAGAAATTTATAACGCGTTAGGGATGGACTACATAGAGCCGGAATTGCGGGAAAACAGCGGCGAGATTGAAGCAGCCACGGCGCGCGCGTTGCCACGGCTTATTGGATACGGAGACATTCAGGGAGATTTGCAAGTTCAAACCGATTGGACGGACGGAAAAGAATCTATCGAGGCGATGGCGAACGCCGCGATCAAGAAGGGTCTGAAATATATCGTTATTACGGACCATACAAAGCGTCTGGCAATGACGAATGGATTGGATGAAAAGAGGATTCTGAAACAGATGACGGAAATAGATAGGATTAACTCAAAACTCTCCTCCAAAGAAGGATCCTCCTCCGGAGGAAAAACTCAAAACTCAAAGTTTAGGATTTTAAAGGGAACGGAGTGCGACATATTAAAAGACGGAACAATGGATTTGCCAGATGCGATTTTGGAAAGACTTGATGTCGTAGGGGCATCTGTTCATTCGCATTTTAATTTGTCCCGCGAAGATCAGACGAAGCGTATCATGCGGGCGATGGAAAATCCGCATGTTGATATTTTATTTCACCCGACGGGGCGCCTGATTAACAAGCGCGAGGCATATGATGCAGACATGGATGGAATCATAAAAACGGCAAAAAAAACCGGCACCGTGCTGGAGATAGACGCGTTTCCCGACCGCCTCGACCTCAAAGACGAATATATTCGCAAATGCGTTGACGCTGGCGTGAAACTTTCTATCGACTCCGATGCCCACGCATCAGCGCATTTCGACTATTTGGAATACGGAATTGCGCAGGCGCGCCGTGGGTGGGCGGAGAAGAAAGATGTGATTAATAGCTTACCCTGCGACAAAATGCTAAGCTTTTTGAAGAAATAATGAAAAAGGAAATTTCCGCAGGAATCATAATATTTAGAAGGACCGTCGAGGGCCCGAAGTTTTTGTTGCTCTACCACGGCCACAACTACTGGAACTTCGCGAAAGGTAAAATAGAAAAAGAAGAAGGAAGTTTAGCGGCGGCGCTTCGCGAGGTTCGTGAAGAAACCGGACTGGCCAGCAATGACCTTAGGCTCATAAAGGACTTTAAGGCGCACGAACGGTTTTATTTCAAGCGCCAGGGACAGCAGGTATTCAAAGTAGTCATATTTTATCTTGCCGAGACGCGGACAGCGGACGTAAAAGTTTCTTCCGAGCACGAAGGGTACGGATGGTTTTTGATTCGTGATGCGAAAAATATCTTGGGAAGATATAAAGACAGCCAGCGGGTGTTCAGGCAGGCGTATGAATTTTTGAAGGCGAGAGCTCGGAGACCAAACATTGTCGCGCCTCGCGGATAATGAGAATATCTCTCGTAACGCGGCTAATGGGTCTGTTGAAATAAGCGTCTAAGTTCTTCACGTACGACAGTCCGGTCGTCCCATGGGATATTCTTTCTTCCAATGATCATAGACTGCTCCGCGCCTTTGCCGGTGATGAGCACGACGCCGCCTGTTTTGGCTAGCGAGAGCGCTTTTCTTATGCCTTCTCTTCTGTCTTCGATGACGAATAGATTTTCGTTTCGCGATTTGTCGAATTTTTCGGCGACGACGGCGATGTCTTCAAGAATTTGTTTCGGATCGTCGTTATACGGATCAACATTCGAAACCACGACATAATCCGCGAGGCGCGCGGCGAATTCTCCCATAAGCGGACGCTTAGCCTTATCCCTGCCGCCGCCTTCGGCGCCGAGGAGAATTACTATTTTCGCATCAGGCGTCTTTTTTAATTTATGTGCAGCTTGGAGCACGTGGACAATGCTTTGTTGCTCATGCGCATAGTCCACGATGACCTTGAAGTCTTGCCCTTCGTCGATTATTTCCATCCTGCCGGGGATTTTTTTAATACTCGCAAGTCCGCGGGCGATGAGATTGTCATCTATGTTCACAAGATCTCCGATAACGATTGCAGGAAGAGCGTTGTACACATTAAATGATCCCAAAATGTACGTTCGGAACGCGCGCCCGCCGACCTCGAAGACAACGCCTTCGGAGTTCTCGAGTATCTGCTCTGCTTGATACCCAGCGCCTTCGTGAAGTCCATATGTGATTTTCTTATCGGAGGGGAAATTCAAATAGTAAGAGCTGTGCTGACTGTCGTCGTTTGCGATGATGGCAGTTTCGATCGTTTTTCCAGCCAACACCTTTCGCGGATGTTCGGAAAGCGCGGCAAACATCCGCCCTTTCATAGTTTTATATTCCTCAAAACTGCCGCCATGAGCCTCGAGATGCTCTGGCGAAAGATTGGTGAATACGGCAATGTCATAATAAACCCCTACGCTTCGGTGTTGCTGTATTCCTTCAGACGTTGTTTCGATTACGCAATGCGTGCAGTTTTCCTTGAGCATTTGCCGCAGGAGTTTTTGCACGGTAAATCGTCCCGGCATTGTCATGTGATACGTATTAAGTATTTCATCCTCGCCGATTCGAATATTTGCGGTAGTGATAACGCCCGTTTTATATCCGCCGGCTGTGAGAACGCCCCAGATGAAATTGGCGGTGGAGGTTTTGCCTTTAGTACCAGTGATTCCGATAATAATCATGTTTCTTGCTGGAAAACCATACCAGATTGCAGCGCATCGGGCGATGAGGTAGTGATACAGCAGTATAAGTTTTTTAGGTATAAGTTTTTTTATGAAAAGTTTTATCATAAAATTGTTTTTATCAGTTTTCTTAGGCTGTAGAGATGATACCATGCTGGTTGTGTCACAAGGTCGTAAAACGGCGAGTGAACGAACTCTTTGCCGCCGAACCTTTTCTTGAAAAATGACAACCCTCCCCAATCTTTATGAGCGTCATTTTCAGTTGTAATGCCCCCAAAATTGTATTCCGC
>JBBTYG010000022.1:0-983 GCA_038061855.1 Patescibacteria group bacterium
ATGAAAGCTCGCATAGTCTAAGAAGAGAACAATCGATCGTCATTTTGTCGCGGAAGACAACGGTGCCGTAAGCGCAATCTTCGCTGAAATCTGCGTGAAAAAGGAGGTAGCAGTTTTTGAGATGCCCGCAATGATTGTTGTAGGGGGAGCTTTTTTCAGTTGGCAAATCAATTGAAAGCCCAAGAATTGGAACCTCGCGCCACAGCTCCTTGAATTGCTCGAAAAACGGTCGGGAAAAATCATAATCTCGGCCGTAGTCGAGCGGATCCCACGCGTCAGACCACCAACACGCAGGGCAATACACCCGATAAGGCGCTTCGGGTGGATACATTGATATTTTCTCTTTTTTGCACAAATCGCATACCCGCTTGTAGAGCGTCCGCAAATTAAATGTTGCAAGCCGCCGCTGAAGTCTGCACTTTGGACACCACGTCGGCGGCGGAACGGAGATTTTCTTGTAGAAATCAAAGTCTGCCGACTCTATATTGAAATTCTGTTCACAGTTCTGGCAAGATCTCTTTTCTTCTGGCATATTTTTGTCTTCTCTTATTTTCCTATTCGCGCGAATAGGAAAATAAGAGAATTACGCGACTTCGGAATTGTAGCATTGCTCACAATATATTGTCTCCGGCCTGCCTGACGCATAGCTTGATTCAAACTCATTTTGGCACGGATTTTCGCCGTGGAAATGCTTAGCTGTATTTATGTATTTTATTCCGCGTCGGTCCGCGTTTTGTTCCGCGTCAATCCGCGCGCCGTTGCAATTGCAACGGCGATGCCAGAGTTTAAGTGGATTGCGCAAGTTGAATCGTGCTTTGTGTCGGCACTCCGGGCAGGAATGCGGCAGCGCGATTAAATGCTGTTTCAAAAATCCCAGTTCTTGTTTCAAGATACGATACGGTTTCTCGCACTCTGAGCAAGAAATTATTTCATTCGTTATTGTGTTTTGTATCGAAGCTATATCATCTGGTAGGTCTTTTGCT
>JBBTYG010000022.1:993-5797 GCA_038061855.1 Patescibacteria group bacterium
CCTCGCGTATCCCCACTCGAGCGCTTCTTTTTTCGTAAGCGGAAAATGTTCCTGGACGAGAGTTTCGTTATAGGCGAATGGAGAGAGTTCCGCCGGAAAAAATCCTCCATACGCGTACACTCTCCCCTTTTTGTCCGCATACGGCATTTCGTTCATGTGTGCGATAATTCTTTTCTTAAGTTCGCCGAATGATTCCTTCGAGTATCGTTTGTTGAAGATGCAATACTGCTTTTTTCGGAGTCCAGCACAACCGAAAAGATACGCGGAATTCTGACACCAGTTCGTGTATTCACTCTCGACGGTCGCGTCGCTGTGGTCTGTGAAGTGCGAGTTTCGGCTCCCGTAGCCGCCGGCAAGCATTTCGTACGCAAGCTCGGTGAGCGCCCCTAAAACATCATACGAATCCGTCGTATCTTTTACCCGCACGCAATATATAGCATTTTCCGAATTATATGCATCAAAAGAATTTTTGACGTTCTTTGCATTGTCGATATTGTCACCGGTGCAATTTACCGTCTTTATGAGGTTGCCAAACTTGTGGAGCGCCACCTTTATCATCTCCACAAACTCTTTTTTGAGTTTTTCGAGATCGGAATTTTTTCCAATGCCCAATTTTTTGATTTCGGTTATATACGTCTCTTTGTCGTACTGCGCGTTGCGGATGACGAATCGCTTGTTGCGCAAGTTCGAGCTCATGACGCAGTCCTGACAGTTGATGCAGTCGAAGAGAAACGCCGAATCTATGCAGTCCCGCGACCGGTACATGAATTTACACCTGTAATTTTGGGAGCCGTCCACATTTTCGTAGCAGTGCTCCGATTTTTTTACGCTGAAACAGTCGAATATTTCTTTCCCCGTGTCGATGTTACGCGAGTAGTATACGTTCTCGGATTTCTCGATCACGGACTGGGACAGATACACACTCTTACTGTCCGCAACGTAGTTCGAATAGTCGGCGTTCACATTCGTGTGGATATGCATTATTCCGATGCGCGGGACGACTCGCATCAGTTCTTTGAACTGCTCGAAAAACGGCCTCGAGAAATTATACTCGCGTCCGTACTCGAGCGGATCCCATTTATCCGAATACCAGCATTCCTTGCAGTAGATTTTGAATGGCTTATCCGGAGAGTACATCGAGACAAAATTTTTCCCGCAGAGATCGCATATGTCTTTATAAAGCGAGCGTTCATTCCGAAACGCCATCCGACGCTGGAGCCGGCATTCTGGACAAAACGTCGGCGGCGGAACGGAAATTTTGCTGTAGAAATCGAAGTCCGAAGCGTCTATTGTGAAAGATACTTTACAGTTCTGACAGTTTTTGGTTTCAGCCGAAGCCATGCTTTCAGTGTAAGACAAAGCGAAGTCCAGCTCCAGTTTTCCGAAACTGGGGCTGTGGCGAAGCGTCTACTACAAAAGACTCCTTACAATTTTGACAAACCACCTTTTCTTCTTGCATATTTTTATTTTTGCGTTCTCTTATTTTCCTATTCGCGCGAATTAGAAAGGGTAATATTTCACCGACTCACGATACTTGTTGTTGGTAACATTCGATGCATGCGATTTTCTTGTATCCGAGTTCCGGCGCATAGTAGTGCTCGATTTCTTTTTTGCAGATGTAGCATGATCCTTTTTGCGGATAGACAATAAGCGTCATAGGGCGAAAGCGGTTTAAAGTTCGCCAGTCAAAATGCCGGCGCGGAAGCGGAATGCCTTGCGCGCGATAAAACTGAAGTTCCTGCGGGGCGATGTTGTAGCTCAATTTCGTTTCGGGACAGATGATGCGTTTTGAGATGATGTCATCGGCAACGTCTTCAATCCGATCCGGCACTGTCTCGGCTAGGATTGCGTCTTTATATTCAGGCGTCGGCAACTCCTCCCACTTTTTGCCAGATTTGGTCGCTTCTTCTTTTGTTTCGGGAAATATGATTTGTCCAAGCGTAAGGTTGTAGCCCGAATATGCAAAAGACATCGGGAAAAATTTTCCCCATTCCCCTCGCCGCTTCATATCCTCTTTAATCTGCGCGGCAAGCGCTGTGTATTCTGCCTCCGTATACTGTTTATTGAGTATGCAGTATTTTTTCTTCCGCAGGCCGCTGCAGCCGAAGCAATATTCGCATTCTTCGCAGAAATCGAGATATGCTGAATATCGGCAATTCGCACAGTGCGATGTTGCGAGAGTGTCGTATGTGTGCCCGTCCACAACGGAGAATGCAGAATGTTCTGTAATAGAGCCAACACAATCTATGCTGTCTTTGCAGTATCCACCTCGGAAGCCATGCCGTATGTTTTCTGATTCACTGAAGAAATATGTATTGTTGCAGTTTTTCACTCGCTCAAGGAAATTACCTTCTGAGTGTACGGCGTTCACATTGAAATTTTGGCGATGGAGCGTTTCTTCGCGGACGATCCGATCAAATTCTTTTTTCAGTTTTTCTACGGTGCTGTATGATTGAATATCAGATTCTTTGAGTTTCTCAAAATATGCTTCTTTGGAGTAAGGTTTATTCAAAATATGATACTGCTTGTTCCTGAGATTCCAAGACATAAAACAGTTGCTGCAGTTTCGGCAGTCTACAAGAAACGCGGAATCGAGACAATCTCGCGAATTGAACGAATATTTTACTTTGTGGCATTTAAAACAATAGAGTGAATCATATGAGTATTCTGTGTCAAAGCAGAATACAAGATCAACAGAATTTTTGCAGCCGAGGTTTCGATACGAATAAATTAAATCTTCTGAGTTTACAGTTGACCGAGAAAGGTAACAATTTTTTGAGTGCCAGATATCGTCTGCCCAATCACAGTTGTAGTTATTGAAACCAGTTGAATGTGGATGCGGCACTTTCGCCTGAAGTTCCGCAAATTGTTCAAAGAACGGCCGATTCGGGTCATACTCTTGCCCGTATGAAAGCGGATCCCATGCGTCAGAGACCCACTCCTTGTGTTCGTAGAGCGGAAATTGTACGGATTCAGGGAATGTGGTAATGATCGTTTTTCCGCTCAATGCCGATTTTGCAATGCGGAATCGGCCAAAAATCCAGAACCCGAGCATATGTTTCCACCGGCAGTAGGGGCATTGCTCTGGCGGCGGCACATCGGCCCGTTCGTAAAAAGCAGCGTCGTCCGGTTCGATTACAAACTTGTTTTTGCAGGTTGTGCATAGCCGATCTCCGATGTTCATTGTTTCGATTGTATGCTCTTTTTTAAAAGACTGCGAGCCACGATCGAGGTTTTAAATTTCTCCGGTTTGTGCGCCCTGAGACGGATTATTTTTATCTGCGGCAGCTTCCCTTTTTCCATTCGGGCGCAAAGATCGGTTTCAAGTTTATGTTGGTCATATCCGAGGCAAATTATATCCGGCTTTAACTTCTTGAGTATAGAATAAGAATATAAAATTTTATCTCCTAGAAATGCTTTTGAAATATCTTGTATTTTTCGAACCGCGGCAAGCCGTGTACGCTCGCCATGATATGGCTTTCTGCTTTTTAAATCCACAACCGTTTTGTCGCGTGCAACGACTGCAATAAGAAAATCCCCAAATCTTCCGGCTTGTTTTAAAAATGAAATGTGACCCTCATGCAAAAGATCGAATGTCCCGAATACGAGAACCGTACTTCTCTTGCGGATTTCGTTATTCATCCGTAAATTCTGCTTTCTATTTTCTAATTGCTACGTTCTATCTATTACTGCTTAACTACTGTCGTCATCCACTCGCGGTACGGCCGATTGAAACGCCGAACATCAATCGCTCCTATGAATGGCACCGAGTAGGAATGATTTTGCTCGATCAGCGATTCAATTTCGGCAAGGTGATGTTCTAGGGTTTTGACATACATTCCGGCTTCCAGGTGATTTTCGAATTTCCCTTCCCAATAATACATGGACTGTATCGGCCAAATGTTCACACAGGAAGCGAGCTTCTTATCTAAGAGGATTTTCCCTACTTTAACGGCCTCTTCGGTGTTTTTAAATGTGGAATAAATTATTACCATGGTTGTTTTCCCATTCCCGACCTTTGGTTTAATAATATACTTTAAAGACCGGTTTTTTAGTTATATCACCTCTGCTTGGTAGCACTGTTCGCAGTAAACTATTTCCGGACGATCTGGCGCGTAGTTCGTTTTAATTCCATTTCCGCACTTGTCGCATTTCCGGTCGAAAAGTTTGAACGCGCCGCGGCGCGCGAGGCGGTCGGTATGCCGGCAGTTAAAACATTTTCGTGGGATGGGAATCATCGCACGACGATACATTTCAAGTTCCTGCCTGATAAGACGGTAATTTCGTCCGCACGAAATACACGCGAGCGTTTCATTCAAAATCGAATCGGTAACGTCTTTGATGTAATCCGGAATCTGCTCCGGTTTCAACGTTTCCTGCCCGCGCGTCATAGGGATATCGTCCTGCCAACGAAAACCCTGCTCGAGCGCCTCCTCTTTAGTAAGCGGCAGATTGTCCTGACCGATTGTTTCGTTGTATCCGAAAGGCGCTAGTTCCGGCGGCATAAATAGACCGTATAGATTTTTCGACTTGAGCTCATCGACAATTTTCGCTCGGAGAGTCTTATACTCCTTCTCGGTGTATTGCTTATTCAGTATTCTAAATTTTCCGTTTCTTATTCCATCACATCCAAAACAGTATTCGCTGGATCGTGTCGCGAAAGAGTATTCCACATCGTGTGAACTCTCTACCCACCAACCACCGATCACTTTTTGCGAAACTCCTACGCCAACGCCCTCAAGGAGGAGTTCCGAATAGCGGCCGTGGCCAATCAAATCAAAACTGTCTTTCACTGCTTTAACAG
>JBBTYG010000023.1:0-10001 GCA_038061855.1 Patescibacteria group bacterium
TGGCTGAAATGGGAAAAGTTTTCTCTAAAACTTTTTCTTCTCCTTGGTTTTTATTAAAGAGCCGCAAAAACGATAAAGGATTTAATCGTTTCGCGACTATAATATCAAATAAAGCCGTTCCAAAATCAACACACAGGCATTTTTATAAGCGTTTTTTTGCCAGCCGTCTTATGTTATGGCCGAATTTAGGGAAAGATTGTATAATTATCGCTTCTCCGCGGTTTGAATCGGTTACACACGAAATTCTTGATTCACAAATCGAAGCCGCTCTCGAAAATATCCTGAAAAAATGAAACAACTCTTTGACATCTTATTATACGACCCACTCCTTAATTCATTAGTTTTTCTTTATCAGACAATCTCGTTTCACGATCTAGGCGTGGCGATAGTTTTAATTACTATATTCATCCGGATAATTCTTTATCCTGTTTTTCATAAAATGGCGAAAAACCAGACAGTGATGCAACGCCTTCAGCCTGAGCTCAAAAAAATTCAGGAACTTCATAAAAAGGATAAGGAAAAACACGTACAAGCGACGATGGACTTATATAAAAAGCACGAGATAAATCCATTCTCGAATATCTTTTTAGTTATTATTCAAATTCCTATCCTTATAGCGCTTTTCAATATCCTAAACGACATCTTAAAATCAAATTTTTCCTCGCACATATATTCATTTATTACGCCACCGGACGTAATCAACATAACGTCTTTAGGCTTGATTAACCTAAACGAACGTAGTATCGTTATGGTTGTGTTGGTTGCTCTTGCGCAATATATTCAAGCGCAAATGAGCCTTCCGGCGTTGCCCAGAGACAGAGAAGCAACGCAGCAGGAAAAAATCGGAAGACAGATGGTGTTTATAGGCCCGGTGCTCACGCTTATCTTCTTTTATAACTTTCCTGCCGCAATCGCCCTTTACTGGCTTATCTCGACCGCTTTCTCGATCCTTCAACAATACATAGTGAACGAGCACATACAAAAAAATGGAACAGTGGGAACAAACAGTCAAAAAAATAGTTGAGCTTATGGGATTCGGTGACTATAGAATAGAAATTAAACCAGAGCGAAAACGCGCCTCCGTTTTTATTTATGACAATCCCGGCCTTATTAAAGAAAACCTTCTCACGCTGGTGGATAGTATTAATCACTTGCTCCGCATGATGGCAAAAAAACAAAACCAACCCGCGATATTTTTCGATGTGAATAATTACCGCCAAGAACGGGAAAGTTTAATCGCTGAACTGGCGAGAGCCGCGGCCAAGAAAGTTTTGCAAACAAGAGAACATATTCAGCTCCCTGCGATGAATTCCTACGAGAGGCGGCTCGTGCACGTTGAGCTCGCGATTCACCCGGAAGTGACGACAGAAAGCATTGGCACCGGCTCTGGCAGATACGTTGTTATAAAGCCAGTAGCGGAGAAATGAAATGCCGCCTTCTGGCGGCATTTCACCCCCGCGGAGGCGGGGATCCAGAAATTAAAGATATCCTAGATTCCCGCCAACGCGGGAATGACAACAAAGACTTTTTACATTTCAAATCTATCTCAAGGAAATTGAATAGAGCTTGTTGTCTATCCGATTTACAAAAAAGAGCGTTTTATTAAATACTTTGAGATTTACGGCATCTATCGGTAAATTCTTTTCTTTTGGAACGGCTTCGATTTTCCCATCACTAATATTAACTCCATAGAATTCGTCTTCTGTGAAGAATTCTTTTCTGAAATATGAATCAGGTAGGGCGGCTTCTTGGAGAGACTCGGCATTTTTTGGAACAGCGCAGTAAAGCGTTTTATTGATCGCCGTCGTGGAAGTTGCTTGAGATGCCGTTTTTTTTGTGCTCGTGCTAGCCGTTGTTTTTATTGGGGTTATTACCGTTTCTACGTCAAAAACACATTTTACAGGGAGTGTTAAAAAAGACATTTCATGGAGCAGATTGCCCGCTGTATCCATAAGATTCAAACTTCCGCCACGCAGATTTTGATTAGCAGAAAAAGCAAGCCCGTATTCGCTTTCCCATATCGAGTCTAGTCCGGAGTTGTCTATAAGAAGTGGCGTAAGAGTTTTATTTTTAATGTGCAGACTCCATACGGATCCTCTGGCAAACGCGCTTCCACGATCGGATAAAATAATTTGGTTTTGACCAATCCAACGAAGCCGAACGTCTTGGATGTTTATCTTCAACAACTCCTGCGGCGTTGCGTTAGTCTTTGATGTGTCAAGCGTAAATATCATGCCGGAGCCATTCCGTTCCCCAAGATACGCGATTTGGTAGTTAATCGGAGACCACGAAGGAGATTGAATGTTAGCTGGCAATGGGCGCCATGTCTTCGATGTAACGTCGAATATGCTTGTCTCGGGACTGCGCCGATCTCCGAAAACAGCGAGGATTTTTTTGCCGTCGTAAGAAAAATTAGCTGTTATGAGATTTGCAACAATAGATGAGCTTAAAGACGACACCTGTCCGCCTTGCGCTTTCATAATTTGCCCGTCAGGCTGGATAAATACAACAGACGAGTCGCTATTCGCAAAAAAGTCCATCGCCTTGTTTTCCGCAACCACGCTGAATTTTTGCCCCTCATAGTTTTGAATTGTGTCTCCCGCGTCAGCATCGTTTAAGCCATCTCCATTGGCATTCGATGGTGGTGCGACTGGAAGACCGCCGGGAGTCATTGCGCCTCCGCCGGTATCAACCGGTTCCGTTCCGGGCGCGCGCCGCGCAATCAAAACTCCGGCGAGCACGACTATCACAACGACAAGCACGATTGCGAAGAGATATAGATATCGTCTCATAAGTTTTTATTTAAAAATTTGGCAGCTCTGGCGTCGTAAGCGACGGATTAATTATTTTGAGTATAAGCGTTGCAAGAGCAAGGAGCAATAAGCCCAAAATCGCGCTTTTCACCCACTCTTTTCCCTCGCTTTGGCCGGACGGATTGCCAGCGGCGAATGTGTATTTGATGCCGCCGTAGACTATGGCGCCGAAGGCCAATAGCCCGCCGATCATAAGTCCGAATTTATAGAATTGCTCGACAAAGAAAATCGGGCCTTTTTCTTTGACATCCGTGGCGCCATCAGCCGAAGTCCCGGGTAAATTCACGTTTATATCAACCGCGAGCGTGGTAGAAACAAAATTCAGAGCGAGCGCAAAAATAACAAAACTCAAAACCCAGCACTTTATGAACTTCGGGGAAGCTGTGTTTATAAAATTTATTTCTGCGATTTTTTTCATTTTGCCAAATTCAATCTCAAATTTCCTGACCCATGATAAAATCGTTCCTTCGGATCCCGGATGGTGAGGCCGATGTCTAGGCGGCTCCCTTGCGCCGCATCCGGGTTGATGCTTACTGTAAGGTTAGATTTCTCCTCCGTGCTCGTTGCCGCGGGAACAGATTGGCCGTTCACGGTCCAGTTAAAAATGAGCGTGCTTAAATCCGTCACATTATAAAAGTACGGCACTCCTTTTACCGCGACAGAATTATCGCGGAAACTCTCTGCGCCATAAGGAGCTTCAATGACTGCTGCGGGCGATGCTATAAAAAGAAAAATTGTTTTAAAAAGCAAACCTCCTTTATATCCAGGAATCTGTACCATAAGCTTTGTTTCCTGCAGAGCACGACTCCCGGCGCGAATATTAACTGTTTTTTTCCCAATACCGGACCCGACAAGCGAGCTATCGAGATACCAATAAATGTTGTTTCCGGAAAGATCGGCGATTTTCCCTTGGTCAATTATTTCAACCGAGGCAGTGACGATAGAGCTTGGGCCCGGAAGCGCTTTTCCAAAATAACCCGCCGGAACGTAGCTATTCGCTTGCCACGTGAGGAGTATCCGAGGCGGCGATGTTTGCGCGCGCGACGTGCCGTGGGAAACTATTCCAACAAGAAAGAGCAGTCCGATAATGAGCGAATATATTGCGCGATGGAAATTCAGCGAATTATTAATCATGCTCAATAATAGAATAATACCATATTCGACATTAGAAATCTGCGGCTAGAAAATTTTCGGATTGCCTCCACCAAGTTCTACGCGGAAAAGCTTTGTTCTTCGTCCTCTTCCTCGGTTGGTTGTTGCAATGGCTCTTTAGTAAGCTCTTCAAGTTCCTCAAACGGCGTCGGTTTTTCTCCGAGAGCTTTCCTTGAAATACCCGCCGGAGCTGACTGGCGTTCTCCTTCCTGAGTCGAATCAGGTGTTGCTGTCTGTTCTCCGTTTCCACCTACAACGCCGTCTATATTACGGCGGCCTGACGGCTGCGTAGACGGCCTGGCGCCCGTAGTGGTCTGCTCTCCGGCAGGAAGCGGTTGTGTGTTGCCTTCAGCAGAGCTCTTCGGCGAAAGTTTTTTATCCATACTAGTTTTCCATTCCGCGGCTTTTCCCTCGGCGCGCCCCATTCGCTCAAAAGACCGCGTTCCAGCGCCTTTTGTTTTCGCCCCGCCCTTCGCAAGCGCCTTTTTCCCTTGCGCCGTCCCGGCAATCGCGCCTGTCTTGGCGAGCGCCCCCGACGGGTGATGGTCTGCCCACACGGTGAGCCCCCATCCGATTGTAAGAAGCGGCAATGCGCCGACATACGGAATAAGTTCGAGAATCCAGCACACAAGTTGGCGAATCGGCGGGACGCCCTTGATGAGCAGATAGAAGAAAATTATGGACGCCGTTATATCAATGATCCAAAAATCATCAAGCGCCAAAAAAACAATCACGATCTCTATTGCGTCAAAAAGCGCGAATATGAGCCCGATTAAGATAACCTCAACAAGCGAAATTTTCGGATCAGGCTGTTGTTCTTCATTCATAAGCGTAGTGATTAGGGTTTAGAGGGTAGAGATAGGGTTACTTAATTACTATACCCTATTGGCTAGTGGCTATACCCTATTGGCTATTCTCCGCTTGCTTCTTTTCCTCAATTAACTGTGCCGGATTTGTCGTTATAATTTGGTCTTCAAAATATGAAGAAACAATCTGCATCGCCGCGTGCCGCTTGCCGGCGAAGAAAAGACCGGTGCCGATGTCCGCGCCGAGCAAGAAGTTTTTCTCAGCGTCGCTCAAATCAAACGCCTTGGCCACGATGTCAATCGTTGCCGGTGCTTGCTTCAAAAGAAGCTGGAGAGAGGAATTCGTGATAATCGGCCGGCCATAAGGGGAACGAAGGAAATCCTCAACATCTTGTGTAATTGTTGAAACGCCAAGGAAGTATTTCCGCGCCCGTTTTACAAGACTGAATAAAAACGTAGCCGAATCCTCGTTCTTCATCATCCACCATGCCTCGTCTATGATAAGCAGGCGTTTCTTGAGCCTGGCCCTGACGAGATTCCAGATAAAGCTTAAAATAACGAACATCGCGATAGGGCGAAGCTCGTCCTCGAGATCTCGAATGGAAAAGACGATAAGCCGATTGCCTATGTCTATATTTGTTTGTTGATTAATGAATCCCGAAAAACTTCCCTTTGTGAACTTATACAACCGGTCGGCCATGCCTTTTCCGCCTTCAATATCCCGCAGGACTGTTTCGAGATCCGCGAGAACCGGCGGCTCGGCTTTCGAGAAATCACGGTCTGCGACTATTTCCCGTGACGCGTACGTTTCCGTGATCGCGCGGTCGAGGAGTGCGTCTTCTTCAGGGCTGAGCCTCCCAAGCATTAGCTTCACAAGGCTGATGAGGTTGACGATATGGGATCGCAAAACGTCCGAAGGAGATTCGTCTTCAGGTATGATTGGAATGTCAAACGGGTTGATGTGCTCATGAGAAGAGAGCGAAATGTTAAAAATACTTCCGCCTAGAGCGTCCGCGAGGCGGCGATATTCGTTTTCGGGGTCTATCACCATCACGTTTTCGATGCCGGTCATGAGCGACCGAACGATCTCGAGTTTGGTGGCGTATGATTTGCCAGAACCGGATTTCGCGAACACGACCTGATTCGCGTTTTCAAGTGAAAACCTATCGAAGATCACAAGGCTGTTGTTGTGGAGATTAACGCCGTACATAATCCCTTGGTTCGAAGACAGATCTTCCGACACGAACGGGAAAAAAGAGGCTATTGGTCCGGAGTTCATTGGTGCATACACGGCGATCTTGTCCTGCGCGTGCGGCATAATAGAGAAAAGCCCCTCGAGCTGTTCGAAAAGAGCAGGTTTTATATATGTAAGCTTTGACTCCATTAACGACACAAGCTTGCTCTCAAGCCGCGCGAGTTCATCCTGTGTATCGGAGTAGATGGTAATACATACGCCTGTGTCAAAAAGCTTTTCTTGTGATCGTTGGAGCGTGTCGCGCAGGGACTCCACATCGCGAAGAGCTGTTTCGAGCAGTGGGTCACGGACGAGGCCCTTTTCTTCTTTGTCGTTTATTTGCGACTCAAGCTGGGCCGCCTTCTTCATAAGATTTTTTAGGGCCGTACCGGTGTCAATTGGGTTTATGACTATCGATATGTCAAATATGACGGCAAGGTCGATAATCGGCTGAAACCAGCCCGTCGAAAGATAGCGGGGATAGGAATAAACAAAAAATGTTTTTGCGAATTTGTCGCCGATTTTAAGGAACGAGGAGCTTATCTCTATTCCCGCAGGGGCGATTATCCGCGTGATGTCTTTCAGATGGTCTTGTTGGTTATTATTTTCAGTCATGGTTATTGATTTTTGTCATTCCCGCGTAGGCGGGAATCCAGATTTTTTAACCTGGATACCCACTTTCGTGGGGATGACATTAAGAAATGTCATTTACCATTTTGCAGCGGCAGATTCATGCCCTCTCGCGGCGCGGTTTCCGGATTGTAGTAATTATAAAAAAGTTCTATAAGCTGTTGGTTTGTTAGAATCGTCGCATCGAGACCGATGCCAAGCAGGCCCTCAAGAACCTGATTGACGCGTTGCTTGAGCTGCGCGAGGTCTTCATTGAACATGCGCGACTGCTCTTCGCGCCTTTTTTCCTGCGCCACCGGATCCACCTTCCTCTTCAAAAATGGCAGAGGCAAGGATGGCATCGAAGCGCTCTTTGGCGTCGGAAGCCTAATAGGAGTAAATGGAATCGTAACAAAAAAAGATTTTTCCATAATCGCATTTTTTTGCACGAAGCTTCTTATGAATTCCCGATATTCTTCCCCTTGGTTTTTGAGCAGAGGGGAGGCTTCCGCCGCTTGAAAGCCAGCGAGCTCATCCAAATATTTTTCTATATTCACTTTTCTGGAGTGAATTACGATCTGGAGCGGAAAAGCGATGCTGTTTAAGAAATTCTGGTAACCCTGCGTCAATATGTTCTGTTCCATCTCCGACTTTAGTGCAAAATTTACACCGCCGACCATTATGATTTGCCGCAGGCTTCCGCCCTTCATAACGAGAGTGTTGTCCTTTATTTCCTCAATCGCTACGAGATTTTGCGTGTTTCCAACGTCGGTCTTTGGCATAGTAGAAAAGTTAAATCTTAAATCTCAAAACTCAAAAGTTAATACTTTTGCTTATTGTAGCACGATTGTCTTATAGATTTGAGATTCGAGTTTTAACTTTTGACTTATCTATAGTCTATCCTCCTCGCCGCTTCCCTGTCGCCTGCGAGCTTTCGATATATCTGGTACCGATCCTCCGTTTTGCCGAAAAATTGCTGGCTCGACATTTTGTTTCCGGTCTGCAGTTTCTGCCACGCGCTACGCAATGCGCCACCCGCGACAGCGTCTTCTGAGTTTCTGCCTACGCCGCCTCCCATAGCAATAGTCTCGAGGGAAACCTTATGCCGTTCAAAATTTGATTGTTTCGGCTGCCACAGGTAAAGCTGGGGATTCCAATAGAAGCCAAAAGCTGCCTTGATGACGTGCGTAAGAGGGCGGCCGCTAATCTGCATCATCCCGAGAGCGAGCGCGGTTCCCATGAAAACCACGGTGAGCAAAACAAACAGCCATGGTTTCACCGTAAAGTAGAGCGCAAAACAAAATATCCCCGCGATGCACACGTAAATAAACTGCCGGATCGTCAAGGGGCCGATGATCTTGTCCTCCGACGTTATAAATTGTGGCACTTGGAATTGCATGAGAAAAGCTTAAAAGTGAAAGGTGAAAACTTAAAACTCGAAAATTACCTTTTTCCTTTTAGGGTAAGTATACTCAATACAAGAATCTTTGCTATCTCGTCTAATTCCTTTATAAGGAATTCAACTTCTTTTTCATTTCCTCGCTTGGTATCTTTTAACCTTTCACCTTTAAGTTTGTATCGGTGGTTTCGGCGGCAGCGGCGTCTTTAGTTCGCTATAATGCACGACTCGCGGCGCGGTCGGCGAGCCGGGTGTACCGCCTTGCCCGCCGAATTCAAGCACCGCCGGCTTCGGAGGAATGTTTTTTGAAAGCGTTACGTCCGACAAGCTCGGGGGGCGCGGAACAAAGTTGAACCCGGCAGATTTCGACGGAGCTGTTTTCGGCTCTTCGTGTATGATTGCTGGCCCCTCATCTTTTCCTAAAGGTGATGGGGTCGGCATTGGCTCTGCGGCGGCTGGCTGTGGTGCGACAGGTTTCTGTTGAATCGCCGGCGGAGCTTGTCCCTCATTCTTTCTTAAGAGTGATGGGATTTCTCGTTGCGGTAAAATTTTGGAGAAAGCGAGCGGCACTTCCTGCGGATTCTGTTTATCCCTAGCTATATTAGAGGGTGTTTGCCATACTGGCGGCTTCATATTTCCTATAGTAGGCGCTTGCCCCACATCTTTCATCAATGACGGAGGGACCGGCGGCCGCGGTACTGGCTTGCCCTGCTTGTCCTGAGTCGAACCGAAGGAAGCCGTGTCGAAGGGCATCGCGGTTGGCGTGGCGGGCTGCCGCGACTCATCGGCTTTTCCTGGGGGCGCTGGGTGTGACCAGCCCGGTTGGAACGCGGAATTTTTAATAAAACTAGAATTTGAATTTGCAGCATCCATGCGCGTTTGCGGCGCTCTGATTTCCTCAAATATTTTCGGTCCAACTTCTATCTCTTCCTCGCCTTCTTCCTCAACCGGCCCGTCGTCCGGCCGCGGGTTGAATATCGAGTCTATGTCGCTCCGTATGGATACAAAAATTCTCTTATTAAGCCCGTCAGCGATAGCAACGGCGATTGGTTCAGAAAACCCTCCTTGGTTTTTAATTTCCCGCGCTAGATCTTCGGGATGGAGAAATCCAGAAATGACATATCCCACGAGCTTTGAAACCAATCGGATTTTATCTTCCGGCAAGTGCTGATCGCCGCAAACGGTCCACACGAAATCCGAGGAAACTTCGGACGTCAAAACCCCCCGCAGTTTTTCCGGTATGCGATCCCATCTCCATAGTGCTTGTTGTTGCGTGATAGTAATCATGATTATTGGTTATGGTCCGGCGGGTGGCGCAGGCGGGGGTTCAAATGAAGAGACTCCATACATATTGAAATTTAAAGATCTTGTAAAATTCTCTTCTGCCTTCTCGAGGCCTTCTATAATTTTCCTCCTTTCTTCGTCGGCGATGTCAGTTCTTCTTCTGGCTTCCTCTATTAATTTTTTGATCTGTTTCGGATATGATTCGCCGAATTCTTTAAGTGCGGGTGATTTCATTTTGCCTATAATACTAGACACAAGTTGTGGTGCGGTACGTGCGAAACTTCGCGCGATAGTTTCCGCCATCGTCTTAGAAGCCTCCGGGCCGAAGATTGCATTGACATTCGCCTTGCGCATATCATCTTTCGTCCGTTCACTTGCGAACTCGTCTGCCGCGGCATCAATCCTGGGATTATGCTTGGCTCCGACGAGCTCTGCAGTATTATCGCGTTGGCGTTCCAGCTCTTCCAATTTCTTCTCCTTAGCAACTGCATAATCCTTATTACCCACAGCCCTTTCCGTTTCAATATCTTTCTTCATATCCTGGATTTCGGCGTCCATTTTAGCAACATCGGGGTTCGCCGCAATTTCCTTTTCCTTCTCTTCAACAGCTTCCCGCATTTTCTTATTGCTCCCGATCGCCGTGTCAGAATCTTCAGCCAGTTTTTCTTGGCCATAATTCTTGAAGTCCTCTTCATGCGCATCTT
>JBBTYG010000024.1:0-4255 GCA_038061855.1 Patescibacteria group bacterium
AATGGTAAATGCAAACAAATCCGGGAAAACTCCCCAAAACGCGGCCCAGCGAATTCTGACTGTTTTATTGCCATGTTTTTCGAGCCTGTTATTTACTCCCTTATAAGCGGCCGCGGCCCACAGGCCGTGCGCGACAATGTCCATTATTCACATTATACACGATGAAAGAGCCAGACTATACTATGAAGAATATTCTTCAAGAAAACGCGTAAGAAGCATTACGGGCGCTCCAGCCGCGCCTTTTGCAAGGTACTCGCCTTCGATCGTCGTCATGCGTGGGGCGATATCGAGGTGTGCCCATGGGATAGTCTTGGCTGGCTTGCCCGATTTGTTTTGCGTCGAATCCGGCGAATCGTCCTTTATGAATTGCCACAAAAAAACCGCTCCCGTGATCGCGCCGCCGTACCGTGTTTTACCGACATTCGCCACGTCGCCGAAAGTGCCTTTTATTTCCTCTTCGTAATCTGCCGAGAGCGGCATGGGCCACGCCCTGTCTCCGGTTTCCTCGCCTATTGCGCATAGCCGCGCTCCAAGTTTTTTTTCATTTGAAAAAAGCGCAGAATAGCGTTGTCCAAGGGCAGCCATCGCCGCGCCGGTAAGAGTCGCGACATCTATTACAACCGAAGGATCAAACGTTTTCGCGTACGAGAGCGCGTCCGCTAGGATCACTCTTCCCTCCGCGTCTGTGTCGAGCACTTCAATTGTTTTCCCAGACAGCGTGCGTAACAGGTCGCCCGGCCGATAGCTTGAGCCGGATGGCATGTTCTCGACTGCCGGTACAAGCCCAACGATATTTTTCTTGACTTTCAGCCGCGCCGCTGCCCGTATCGCGTGTATCACCGCCGCGCCGCCGGACATGTCCATATGCATTTCATAAATCGCGCTCGATGGTTTCAGATTCAAGCCGCCGGTGTCAAAGGTTACCCCTTTGCCAACAAGGACAATTGGCTTCTTCGTTTTCGGCCCTCTCATGTATTCCTGAATGATAAATCGCGGCGGTTCAACTGATCCCTTTGATACCCCAAGAATTCCGCCCATGCCGAGTTCCTTTATTTTTTTCTCGTCGAGTATAGTTGTCCGTATCCCCAATTCTTCCGAACCTGCGACAGCGTGCGTAGCAAGTGCCCGTGGCGTCATATCTCCGCCCGGCGTGTTCGCGAGTTCTCGGCACGCGTTTATTTCTTCCCCGATAATCAAGCCGCGGCGCAGTCCTTCGGCAATCTCCTTCGATGGCTTTCCCGTAATTGCCTCTATTTCTTCCACAAATGGAAATCCCTCCGGCGGCGGGGTTTTATACTTTACGAATTCAAAATTCGCCATTGCGGCGTGCGCCGCTACGGCCTCATAGAATTTTTTTGTTCCATTCCTTTTTTTCGGAATTCCAGCCCAAAAACCGAAACTATTGATTTTTTCGCGTTTTGCGGTTTGAACAGCGATCCGCATTGCGATCCCCGTCATAATTCCCGCAGAGACTTTTCCAGTCCCGACAACAATTATTTTGCGCGCGTTTCCGGGCGTCACAAACACTTTCGCCTCTTTTTCTTTGACGTCAGCCTGTTCTTTTATCTGCTCAAGATATTCCCGTTCCATGGGATTTAAGAAACCGAATAGCGGGATGCGTCTAATCGCGTTCTTTTGGGAAAGAAAAAACACAAGAGGGAGGGTGGCGGATGAGGGCTTTGTGCGCGGTATTATTTTCATAATTCGAATCATATCAATATAAAGGAACGGTTGTCTACCCGGGTAAGATTGACAAGCGAAGGGAGCGCGTGGTATAAAACGGCAGTTATAAATTACACAATAATCCAGGCATGGAGGCTAGATCCCGATCTGCTCGTTGCAGGTCTTCCCCTGATCTAGCTTCCATGTCTGGATTATTATTGCCGATGGAGATAAATGAGTAAACCGATGGAATGGAAGAGCACGAAGTTATGCGTTCCGAGGAACGGCGAGTGCGGAAAAATGCCCGCTGACTTTGCGCTAAGTTGTGCACAGAATGCCACTTGACTTTTTTAAAGACATTTGTGTATACTTCCTAATAATGATGAATAAGTTGTCAATCAAGCTAGTAGTTGCCGTCGTTATCTTCGCCGTCTTCTCCGCACTTGCTGGTGTTGTGCTCGCGTTCCATTCGTGGGGTCCGTACCATTGGGCGCGGACAAGTAATCCGTTCGCCCTCAAGCTCGGCGATAACGTTTCCGGAGCATCATGGGATGCAGCGCTTTCGGTGGCGGCAACAGATTGGAGCTCCTCAACTGTGCTAGACACGATAGTGGTAGCTGGTGCTACCAACCCAAAAAACTGCAAAGCGGTGACTGGGCGGGTGGAAGTTTGCAACTCTAAATATGGCAATAACGGTTGGCTTGGTCTCGCGCAGATTTGGATTACCGGTGGTGAGCACATAACAAAAGGAGTAGTGAAGCTCAACGATACTTATTTTAATACTTCGAAATACAACAAACCGGCGTGGCGTAATCTCGTGATGTGTCAGGAAATCGGCCACACGCTGGGGCTTGATCACCAGGATGAAGATTTTGGTAATGCAAACCTCGGTACATGCATGGATTACACGAATGATCCATCAACAAATCAACACCCGAACGCTCACGATTACGAGGAGCTTGCGCTGATTTACGCGCATACCGATTCGTTCACGACAGTTCTTTCTTCGGGTCCGATCGGCAATGGTAAAAAAGGAATTGGCTCAGTGGAGCCGGATGAAAATGCGGAGTTCGGAGTCGTGCTTAAAAAAGATGGTCGCGGGCGACCGTCACTCTATGGACGTGATCTTGGCCGAGGCGAGAAGGTATTCACTTTCGTATATTGGGCGAAGTAAGCGCTTTGAAAAAATAGCAACGGGGCGTTCCTTTCGGAGCGCCCCGTTTTGGGTTGCGCTGGCGTGGTTATGACCGAGTTTCGCGAGGCTCATAGTCGCATCTGGGACAATGGAGGACGCTCAGCTTTTCCGGGGTCATCCGGAGAACTGTCATGGCCGTGTTAAAGCCGTATTCATGGCATCGCGGACATGTGCCGTGCGCTGGCGTGGCGGTCTCGTCGGATTTTTGGGCAAAAGCAACCCAGCGTGCTACGGATTGAATTCTGTGGTGCAACATGGCAATGGCATTGATCAGCGGAAAAATGTTTTGCTGCATAACACCCTTTCTAGCGGTTCGGTTATGTTAAGTTGTTTTTTCGAATACTATATATATTATACAGCGCTGGATGGGATTTCAAACCCCCACTTATGAACAGGGCGTTTTGCTATGCGCGGGCAGTTTCAGTACAATACCACTGCCATGAAATCTAATGTGTTACAAAATAAAAAAGCTGCACAGCGTGTCTTCGTGGCCATGTCTGGAGGAGTGGACAGTTCAGTTGCGGCGTTGCTTCTACGGAATGAAGGTTATGACGTCGTCGGCGTTTTTATGCGTTGTTACAACTTAGATGGTTGCGCGGAGCGTGACGCGGAGGATGCCAGGCGAGTCGCTGAAAAACTAAGCATTCCATTTTACGTTTGGGATTTTGAGGATGAATATAAAAAGAAAGTTGTGAAATATATGGTGGATGGATACAGAAAAGGCATAACTCCGAATCCGGACGTGATGTGCAATAAAGAAATAAAATTCGGATTGTTTTTCGAGCGCTCTCTCGCTCTTGGAGCAGATTATGTGGCGACGGGGCACTACGCGCAAGTGCGAGAACTCAAAACTCTCCGCCGAAGGCGGATCCGCCTCTGGCGGAAAAACTCAAAACTCAAAACGTTCGGACTTTTTCAAGCACAAGACAAGAACAAAGATCAATCCTACTTCCTATGGACGCTTACACAAGATCAGTTAGCGCGTTGTTTGTTTCCGATAGGGGAGTATCTGAAACCGGAAGTGCGGGCGATTGCGCGGAAAGCTGGGCTTCCAACGGCGGACAAAAAAGATTCACAAGGGATATGCTTTTTGGGCGACGTGTCAATCACCGACTTTCTTAAGAAATATATCCGGACTAAGCGTGGAAACATACTCGCCACATCCGGAGCGAAAATAGGTGAACATGACGGCGCGTATTTTTATACGATCGGGCAGAGGCATTTGGGAATATCAAATATCAAATATCCCGCCGGAGGCGAGGCTCGCATGGGGCGGCAAAAATCAAAAACAGAGAGAGACGCGAAGCCGTTCTATGTTGCGGAGAAGGACGTGAAAACGAACACGCTTGTTGTTGCGGAAGGAAAAGACAACAAAGAGCTGTATAAAAAGGAGATTGA
>JBBTYG010000025.1:0-1406 GCA_038061855.1 Patescibacteria group bacterium
GTTCGTAATGATGCCGCCGAATGAAGCATGAGTCGAGAGATACTCAGTGATTTCTGTAATCTTTCCTGGCAAGCCAGCGATCACCAAATGTGCCGACTCCAATCTTTTTGCGGCGTCAGTAATTGATTCAGCCGCGAGCTCCATTGTCCATTCGCGCTTTAATAATCGCATCGCATCTCGATCTTGGCCAGCTCTAGAGAGTATCGAGCTGGCTACGGGTGTTGCCATATCATCCGTTATATCAACTACGAGCTTCAATTCCTTCCATTGGCCCTCATGGGAAACTAGAGATGAGATGATGTTCGTTACTTCGATAAAAAGCGATGTAACGAGCGTGGATTTGCCGCTTCCAGAAGGCCCGCCGATTACAAGAAGTATGTGTTCGGAAAGTAACCGGAAAACCTTCCTTTTTTCCAAGTGCTTTATACTGAAGTCTGTTGCTTCCCGATGTTCCGTGATTGAATCAAACATTCCTCTCTTTTTCACAAACGGTATTGTTACAACTTGTAAACCGGGGATTTTCGGTATGGAGGGTTGAGGGGATTGTTCGGGGAGTGTTGGCAAATCAATTGCCGTAACGCGCGGATCAATCTGTTCATCTACAAGTTTTCTGAACAGTGTATTTGAAAAATCGAGAATTACTTCGGGGTTTTGTGTTTCTGAAAGGGCGGAGAGCCGCTCTTCTAATGTTGCCAACATAAATCGCCGTTTTCCTTGGTAGGAAACAAAATCGCGGATTGCCGCCGATCTTTTGTTTGGTATTGTAGCAAGCGGACTCTTGAGCCACCGCAGAAGTTCTGTCTCGAGGATTGTTCTCTGGGCATTAAGATTGAGCACAACTCCGTGGGGCGAATGCAATTCGCCGCGTGGCGATGCGCTATTGATCCATCTGAAAAAACGTTTCTCGCGCACTAGTCCGCCCACTGGCAGAAGCTCGCTTATCGCATACCATGCGAATGCGGCAAATGCTGTAAGTGGGTATGGAACAAGAACGATGCTCCACGGTTCGCATGAAGTTATCATCTGTTGCCTTTCTCATCCCGCTTATGAAGGGATGGGTTTTCGCTTTAACGCCGGACTCTTCGCCACGGCTTTTCAATTAACTACCAGTGTTTTATCATGCGAAATGCGAGATTGTCAACTTTTTCTTTATCTTTGAGCTTGCAGCGAATTTTTCTCTGGCATAAACTCAATAAGCTGGAAGGTTGGCAGAGTGGTCTAATGCGCCGCACTCGTCCCGCGCATGGCGGTGGGGTGGCTGAGTGGTCGAAAGCGCCTGACTCGAAATCAGGTATGCCCGAAAGGGCATCGTGAGTTCGAATCTCACCCCCACCGCAATTTTTCGAAAAGAGTTTCAGAACCAAAAATATGGTCGGCGCGAAGCGCCGTCTGTTCTGCATTCCCCC
>JBBTYG010000026.1:0-3963 GCA_038061855.1 Patescibacteria group bacterium
GTGAATCGCCGACCGAATCATCAGAAACGGGATATCGAACGCGCGTCCATTGAATGTTATGAAGTGTTGATAATGCCGCGCTCCGTCCCAAAATTTTTCGAGCATTTCTTTTTCAGGAATCTGTTTGAATGTAATTCCCTCCTCCGATGACTCTTTAATTTTTTGCCCAGGCGCTTGAAAATATACCACTCCCTCGTTCTTATAATAATCAAGGACACCTATCGCGACTATTTCGCCGGTAAGCGGTGAAAAACCGAGACCATTTTTCAGTTCTTCGAGTGCGACGCTGAAGTCGCTTTCGTCGTCAGATTCTTTTTTGATCCATCGAGTTAAAACATCTTTGGTCGCCTCATCGAGTGTGTTAAAATCTTCGCCAATAGTCTCAATGTCCACAATGAGCTTAGAAGGGGTTGACATATGATTAAGTATAAAGTAAACTCATTCAATATTCTAGATTCTATATTCTAGCTTCTAGATTCTATTTTTATGGCACATACCAAAGCTCTTGGATCAACTAAATTAGGCAGGGATTCACGAGCGAAACGCCTCGGTGTTAAAATTCAGGACGGAGAAAAAGTATCTGTTGGCCAAATAATCATCCGTCAGCGCGGCAGTAAATATATTGCCGGGAAAAATGTGCGGAAAGGCGGCGATGACACGCTTTACGCGGGCAAAGATGGGTTGATAAAGTTTGGAGTAAAAACCAAAACCCGTTTTGACGGGTCTAAGCGGAAGGCTACTTTTGTGGCAGTATTATAACTTTCAACTCCGCAGTAATCCCCTTTTTTAGATCAACGGGCATTTTGTGTTCTCCAAAAGCTTTGAGCGGATGAGCGAGGGTTATATCCACGCGTTCTTTCGTTACAATGTGATTTTCACGGAGTGACTTAAGGATCATTTCTTTTGTCACGGATCCGAAAACCGATCCCGCTTCGTCGGTTTTAAGCGTAAACTCAAGTGATATGTCCTTTATTTTCCGCGCTAATTCCTCAAGGTGCTTTTTGAGTTCGATTTCCTTTTCGTTAAGTTTTGATTTAAGAGTTTCGAGTTGTTTTATGTTTATGGGCGTTGCGGCCTTCGCCAGATTATTCTGAAAGAGAAAATTGCGCGCGTATCCGTCTGAAACGTCTTTTACCTCGTTTTTTTTCCCAACTCCTCGGATATCCTGCAATAAAATTATTTTCATTTTGCGAGTATTTCCGACCTCAAAACTTTTACTGCCGCGTCAAGTTGCGGATCTCGTTTGTTTTTAATGTCATCATCGGTTAATTTTATCTCCACGTCTGGTTTTAGCCCGCCCTTATCCAGAATTCCTCCGCCAGGCAATACCCAATGAGCAACCGTGAGTTTCACAGACGAACCGTCTGGCAGTGACTCGAGTTGCTGGACAGTCCCCTTGCCGAAACTTGTTTCTCCAACGAGCTTTATTTTTCTTATATCGCGTAAGGCGCCGGCCAGAATTTCAGATGCCGAAGCCGATCCGCCGTTTATAAGGACAACAACGGGGAAATTCGCGAGCGCGCCGTTTCCGCTCGCCTTAAATTCCTCCACTGTATTATCTCCCCTTCCCCTCTCGCTTACAACCAGAGACCCCTTTGGCACAAACCACCCTGCTAAATTAACGGCCACTTCAAGATATCCGCCGGGATTATTCCGCAAGTCTAGAATCATTCCTTTTGCGCCGCCATCCGAAAGGGCTTTAACCATTTCCTGATAAAAAAGAATATTGGCATTAGCGTTGAAGCTTTGGAGATGGATATGAACGATATCGCTATCAACAATTTTTGCCTCAATGGTTGGAATCGTTATGGTCGCGCGGACGATTTTAAATTCCTTAGGCTTTTCCCATTTCTCCCGGAAAATAGTGAGCGTCACTTGGGTATCGATGGGTCCGCGTATAAGCCTTACAGCCTCTTCGATTGCCATTCCATCGGTTGATGTGGAATTAATTTTCAAAATTTCGTCTCCCGGGAGAAGCCCGACCCTACTCGCCGGAGTATTTTTGAGCGGTGCGATAATAACAAGCTGATTGTTTTTAATCCCAAGTTCCGCTCCTATCCCGCCGAAGTTTCCCTGAATATCTTCCTGGAATTTCTTATTGTCCTCTGGGGGGAAAAATTCGGAATAAGGGTCATTAAGTGAACCGACCAGTCCCCGTATAGCGCCGTAAACGCGTTCTTGCGGACCAACGCTCTCGCTCCGCAGGTATTCGTCGTCAATCGTTTTCCATGCCTGCCAAAAAGTTCCGAAATCCACTGCTTCAGGCTTTTGTGAATCAAGGTTCCCTACGCCCTCAACGATAATTTTTTTAGGAATCTCTACGCCGACATTAAACCCCAATAAAAAACCGCTTCCTAGAAGCGCTGCGACGACTATAAGAGCGACCAGCCCAGCGATAATTTTTTTCCAAAGCATTGTCTGTATAGTACCAAATTTCCTCGTTCAGCTGCAAGCTGCCGGCGTTCTGTTGCGCAATAAATCCAGCCCCTTCCCGCGGGGGTATTACACCAGCGCTGTAAGTCGAAGATGCAGCCATTCATCCCGCGCGGTTCACCCAGCACCACTTTTTCTCAAAGAAAAAGTTGTGCTGGGCAAGGAGCCCGCAGTGTATTCTGGAAGGAGCTGGATAAATATGATCTCATGCGCATTCTTGAGCATCGCAGCGTAATCCGATAGAATATACATAAATGACGTCCCAGAGCGCTTACAGGAATAAATCCCGCACATTTCAGCTGAGTATTTCCGCCAAAGGTGGATGCGCCTCTGGAGCAAAACCCCACTGGAAGGATTTTGATGATACCTGCTCATCCCCGAAACAGACTGGCGGGCATTCTGGAAAGGTGCGGGATAAATACATGAAAAAGATAAAAAGTCGCGCCGGGGAATCGAAAATATATAGAAAATATCAGCTCATTGGACTCCGAATCGCGGATATTCTGGAAGACAAAAACCATGTGTCGCTCTATATAAAGCTTGCGAAGCAACGGGATGGAGAGCTTCTTCTTGAGCAAGCCAAAGAAGTGGCGGAAAGAAAGAACATAAAGAATAAGGGCGCATACTTTATGTCCGTCGTCCATAATCCGAAAAATAAGAATAAAGCATGAATAGCGCAATCGTCACTGTTCAAAATAAAAAAGACGAAAAGTTTCTTAAGACTAAAACCGCCGACTTTGATTTTAAGAAATTCAAGAAAAAGGAAATCAATGATCTCTTGATTACAATGAAGAAAACGATGCGCGCGGCGAAAGGTATTGGCCTTTCAGCGAATCAGATCGGTCTGAACTTAAAGCTATTCGTGGCTGAAGTACCAAACGCCCAAGGAGAAATGAAGTTTTACGCGGTTTTTAATCCGCGGATCGAAAAATCTAGCAGAGAAAAACTCTTTCTCGAAGAAGGATGTTTGAGCGTACCAGGCACATACGGAATGGTTGAACGCTTCGAGCGGGTGGTTCTTGGCGGATTCGATAAAAACGGAAAACCTTTTAAAATAAAAGCATGGGGTCTGCTCGCGCATGTTTTCCAGCACGAAGTGGACCACTTGAATGGAATAATATTTACAAGCAGAGCCAGAGAATTGCATGAAGCTCCGACGACGAAAACGACAGGAGACCCGCCAGAGGCGAGGCTCGCCAAGGGCGGCAAAAAACAAGCGGCAAATTAAATCCCCTATTAATCTTTTACGCATGCCGCTTATTTCTAAATCACCGCATTTTGTCTTTTTTGGAACACTGGACTTTGCGGTGGTTGTGTTGGAGAAACTCATCGCGGATGGATTTGCGCCGACATGCGTTGTGTGCAATCCGGACCGGCCAGTCGGAAGAAAAAAAGTAATTACACAGCCTCCGACAAAGCTTTTAGCTAAAAAAAATGGCATTAAAGTCTGGCAGCCAGAAAAATTGGAAATTGGAAATTGGAAGTCGGAAGTCGGCGAAATTGATTTCGCCATCGTTGCCGCGTACTCGA
>JBBTYG010000027.1:0-1921 GCA_038061855.1 Patescibacteria group bacterium
GACTAGAACAGAATGCAGTAGAACCTATTGGCGTCTTCACAATTAATGCTTGTGGCTAAGACATTTGTGCCATCAGCGTCGGTATTAAGGACACTATTATCTGTTTCAAGCACGGCCTGCATGACGTATGAAGTTCCTTCAAAGTTACGCCCATATAGATAAGTTCTGCTACCCTTAAGCGGATCTTGCGGTATTTGAGCAGCCGAGGGAATCAACCCGCTTTCCGCCAATACGTCAGCCAATCCATTGGTTAAATCCCAACTCCATGTACCAATATCGACGAAGTTTCCGCTTACAGGTATTTCATTAACCCCTATACACGGAGCGCCAGGAGCCGCGCCCGGTCCCGGATAAAAACCACAGTGGTTGTAATAGAGCTGCAAAATAGATTGCATCTGGCGCAAATCGGAGACTCTTCGCGCGTCCCTGCCCGCTTTTTGCGCCGGAGCCAAACTCAAAAGCGCGATTGAGGCAAGAACAGCGATTATCGCGATAACAATAAGAAGTTCGATTAGAGTAAAACCTTTATTTTTTCTAAGCATAATTTATTTTAATTGTTCACTTTATATGTATGAATTCTCTCGACCTTTGTGGCTTGTTTATATTGCATTTGAGCCATGCGTGTAGTATACCATATTCCATTACCTACTCTTAACATTGGTACTTAAATCTATGACCATATTCTATTCTAGTGTATGCTCTGCGTAAGCTTGAATATGGGCATAAGTATGGCGGCGAAGAGAAGCGCGACCGCGACGCCGATGCATATTAAAAGGAGAGGTTGAACTAGCTCAACGATGCGGCCTATGGTTTCGTCCGCTTCGCGACCGTAGAACGTCGCCAAGCGGCCGAAAATCTGCTCGATCCGCCCCGTTGTTTCGCCAACCGCCACCATGTGCGGAACAAGCGGCGGGAAATAATCGGGGTACTTGGAAACGCTCTTCGATAAAAGTTCGCCCTGACGGAGATTTTCCGCGACATCATGCATGATATCCCGATAGAGCACGTTCCCAACCATGTGGCCTATAATTTCGACTGCTTGCGCGATCGGAATCCCGCCATGGATAAGAAGCTGCGCGGCGCTTGAAAATCTCGAGATGACCATAGGCAAATATATTTTGTTTATTAGCGGAAGTTTTATTTTGGCATCGTCGAACATCGCGCGCCCTTCTTCGGTACGAATGTACTCAAAAAAGATGCCCGCGAGAACGCCGGCGGCGATCGCGACGACAAACCACCATTTTGTGAGAAAATCTCCTGTATTCAGTAGAATCTTTGTGATAAGCGGAAGATCAACGCCAGACTCCACAAAAATCGGTTTTATTTGCGGGAACACGAACACGATCATAATAAAAGCGACAACGATAAAGAGTATCACGATGACGATTGGATAAACCATCGCCGAAACCGCCTTGCCGACGAGAACCGCCTCCTTTTCCGTATAGTCCGCGAGAAATCCGCAAATCTCGCTTAGGTTGCCGGTGATCTCCGCAGCCCTAACCATCTCGACATAAAACTCAGGGAAAACTCCTCCTTGACGCTCCATTGTTTGGGAAAAAGAAAGTCCGGCGTCAATGTCTTCCGCCATTTGGAAGATGGTGTCCTGCAACGTCTTGTTCCCCGTCTGCTCGTACAAACTTCGAAGCGCGGCATTCAAGGGCAAACGCGCTTCGAGAAGTACGGAAAGCTGGCGGGTAAAAATCACCATGTCTTTCCTTTTGACGCGGTTGAAATAGCTCAAAAGGAGATCGTACCAACGCGTTTTCTCCGCGGATTCCAGCGATAGAATAAACAAGTCATGCCCAGACAAAATGTTTGCCGCGGAGCCGCGGCTTCCCGCTTCCACAAAACCAATCTGCATCTCGCCGTCTTTGGTTTTTGCCTTATATTTAAATTTCATCGGTAAAAACTCAAAGTTTAA
>JBBTYG010000028.1:0-6578 GCA_038061855.1 Patescibacteria group bacterium
AGTTTTGGAAGAAATCAGAAAATTCATCGGTTGTGGAATCGTACACGCCTTAGGTAGACGCAAAAGCCATTGGAAAGACGCGTGGCTCTATAATGCAGGGGGTGGGAAAAATACCTACTATATTCTAGAAAACGTCGTAGATAAATTGATAGTTAAAAAAGAAGTTGCTGTGCGAGTAATGGGCGAACTAAAGATCAGACTCAAAAATTTAGATTCGATAAAAAAATTAAAGGTTGATCGAATAAAAAAGGCTAAACTACTAAGAGAGCAAAAATGGTCATATAGAAAAATTGCAAAGGAACTGAAAACTGATTTTGGATATGTCCGTCGTTTGATTATTTCCGAAAAATAGTTTTAAGTTAGAATTCTTGCATGGAGGCATTGGTGTAATAGTAGCACTGCAGTCTGTGGCACTGCCAGTACGGGTGCAAATCCCGTATGTCTCCCCAAAAAAATTGCAGGGAGTCAACTGTCCCCGAACAGCCGTTTTCAAAGAAAATATGAAAACTAAAAACATTCAAAACTCTGCAAGATGCCACGACCGGCGAGCCATTGCGCATAGAATTTTCGGGTAAACTGGCCCGAGGACTGTTGTTTGGGCATTAGTCTTCTTCTTTTTACGGCGATCAGAGACCAACTCAAATTTTTTAATCGACGGCGGGATTTTAACCTAACCCGTAAGTTTCCGATGTTCAAATACTTTTTTAATGACCTCGTCGGGCGCGAGAGAAGTAGTATTAATAACCACAGAATCAAAATATTTTTCCCCGATATCAACGAGGGAAGCTTCCATTGTGAGTAAAAGTTCGGAATTTTCGAGCACAAGTTTATCGCCGGGCGAAACTTGCTCCGGATATAATTTTTCTCGCATCTTTAACCGATCCAGCCTAGCCTCAACACTCGCTGTTAAAATAAAAGAAGCGTCGAATTTTGGATGTGTCTGTATTAGTTTCATTAAAAAACTGGCCACGCCAGAATTCCCCATGGCGGTGTGATATGCCAAAGATCGAAGTAGAGTTGCCGAGTCCTGCACAGTATTAACCTCCGGCCAGTGAAATTCTTTAATGTCCGCAAGTAAAGCGACTGCATACAAATATCCTAAAACTTTTTGATCGTAAACTTTCACCCCCTTCTTCAGCTTATTAGCAAAATCTGTGATTGGATTTACTTGAACAATAGTATTAGTTCTCACCTCCCATTTCCCCCCAGCTTTTTTAACAAACAAGTCTACCGTGGTAGTCTTCCCCGCCAAGTCCAGTCCGTCAAAATGGATATAGATGGGCTTCACGATAAAACTTTTATCCAGTCGTCCCAAATCCTCCCCGCGAGGATTCTTTTATCTGCGTTACTTCTTCAAACTCGGCGCGAGTAATCGGAACAATGAGCCCCTGCGCGATGCGATCGCCGCGCTTTATCTCAATAGGTGCATCGGTAAAATTCCAGGCCCAGATTCCAATTTCGTCTTTCGGTCCGTGATAATCCTGATCAATCAAGCCAATACTGTTTGCGAGCATGATTCCTTTTTTTGGTGTTCCCGACCTAGCTGCAACTATCAAGACGTGCCCGGCAGGCACTTCGATGATAAAGTTCGAGGGCAAGAGTTTTTTTTCGCGCGGCGCAAGCACCGCATCCACACGCGAATAAAAATCAAACGCCACTGCGCCCTCGGTTTTATACTCGGGGAGCGGAAGAGATTCGTCTATGCGTGTAATTTTTATTTTCATCAGTATTTCAAAATCCCGTGATTTTCTGATAACCAAATTTTTTCAGACTGCCTTCAATATCGGCATATGTTTTGCCAGCCAACATTCCACCGGCAATAAAAGTTTCTTGGGTAATCTCGGCTAAGCAAAAATCGGGCATAGGGAACTTATCTTTATCGGCAACAGAAGAAAACTCAACATCCACAACAACAAGTCCTTCTAAACTTTCCTTTAAAACATCTATTTCAAAATCAACGCCTCCGTGTTTATAGAAATACCGCGTCTTAGCAAGCCATTTCCCCGGAAGCGCGCTAAACTCTTTATATTCTTCTGTGGTGAGCGGAATTGTCTCTTCTTTTTGTACCGAGGCATCGCCATCGGTAATAGGACTCTTTTTTGTTATCTCACAAACGTCGCCACGCTTTCGGATTCGCAACACAGGATGGTCGGATGTGGCCGGAATATAAATATCCACCATCTCCTTTGATGGGAATGAGGATAGATCTTCGGGCAACCTCCTCGCAAGATATGTAAGCTCGATCTCTTCCATCCTCTACTTAAACTCAATCCACTCGTTGTTCTTCTTGAAATTCTTCCAATATTGGCTCGCCTTGGGCTTCATGTCGCCGAAATACTTGCTTTCCAATTTCCCTTTGCCGTACGGACTTTCCGCCGGAGAAGAAAGCGGCGAGAAAGAAACCTGCGCAATCGGCATTTTGTAGTACAGCTTGATCGGTAAATTCGCAATGTTGTGAAGCTCGAGTGTAATCTTCAATTTGTTGCCCGGGTCAATATATCCGGCAGTTGCATGAATAATAAGCCCGATCCGCCCCAAAGATGATTTTCCCTCCAGCCGGCAAACCATATCATCTGAAACGCCAACGACTTCATACGTCATCCCAAGCGCGAATTCCCCGGGGTGGATTATGAATTGGTGATTCTCGTCTATTGTTACTTCGTGCATAATCTCATCAACCGGCTCCCTAGGATCTATACAAATATGCGCGTCGTTCCGAAAAATCAAAAAATCAGGGCCCAGGTGCAAGTCCACGGACGCCGGCTGGATGGAATTCGGAAACAAGGGGTCAATAGAGATACGCCCATCTTTCAGCCCTTTTTTGATATCCCGATCGGAGAAAATCATATGGGGACATTGTACCACAAGGCACGAATTATGAGCCAATAATTATGCATTATGGAAAATCGGAGGTTGGTTTTTTACGAATTGAAATCGTGATACGCTTATGGAATGAAGGATAACCAAATCAAAAAACTCATCAAAGACGAGATTAGGCGCCAAGGAGAAACAATAAATCTCATCGCCTCGGAAAATTACGTTTCAAACGACGTGCTTGAGGCGCTTGGCTCACCACTTACAAACAAATATGCCGAAGGATATCCGGCGTTCCGCTACTACGGAGGAAACCAATACATTGATGAAATCGAGAATCTCGCGAAAAGCCGCGCGCTAGAGGCGTTTAAAATCTCCGGCGGCGAGTGGGCGGTAAATGTCCAGCCTTACTCGGGTTCTCCTGCCAACCTCGCAGTGCTTCTCGCGCTCGTTCCGCTCGGAGAAAAAATCATGGGCCTCCAGCTCGACATGGGCGGCCACCTCACCCATGGACATAAGGTGAGCATGACCGGCAAGGCGTGGCAATCGATTCCCTATTCAGTTGATAAGGCAAGCGAACTGCTGGACTATGAAGCAATACTGGAACTCGCCAAGCGGGAAAAACCGCGGCTCATCATTGCAGGCTTTACCGCCTACCCGCGGTTCATTGACTTCGGCCGCTTCCGCGAAATCGCGGATACTGTTGGCGCGTATCTTATGGTAGATATGTCGCACGTTGCGGGACTCGTCGCAGGCGGAGCGTACCCGTCTCCATTCGAATGTGCGGATGTTGTAACCACAACCGTGCACAAAACGCTCCGCGGCCCCCGTTCCGCAATCATTTTTTCGAGCCGCAATTCGACTATCGCGCAAAAAATCGGCGCGGACATTCCGAAGTTGATCGATAAGGCAGTGTTTCCGGGGCTTCAGGGCGGCCCGCACGCAAAACAGATTGCAGCCGTAGCGGTTGCGCTCCGGGAGGCGCAGCGGCCGGCGTTCAAGAAATACGCCACGCAAGTTGTGAAAAATGCGCGGGCGCTATCCGAATCTCTCGAAAAATACGGGTGGAGAATCGTATCCGGCGGAACAGAAACGCACTTGATTCTTATGGATGCTGCGCAGAAAGGAATCGGCGGAAAAGAAGCGAGCGACGAGCTCGAGAAAAACGGCATTATCATCAATAAAAACACGATTCCCTACGATCCCCGCACGCCGGTAAATCCGTCCGGCATCCGGCTCGGAACAGCTGCGCTTACAACCCGCGGTATGAAAGAAAAAGAAATGCAGTTTGTTGCGCAGCTTATCAATACTGTTCTTATTGACAAGAAAAATGTAGCGCGGGAGGTTAAAGCGCTCTGCAAAAAATTTCCTCTTTGGTACAAATCGTGACCAATGACCCATGACTTTTTACCCATGAACCAAATCGACGGAAAGAAAATCGCTTCGGAGATTTTAGATAAACTGAAGGCGTTGCCAAAACCGGAAAAATTTTTCGGCGCCACGCTCATTGGGAATGACCCGGCCTCTGAAGGATTTTTGAAACAAAAAGCGAAAGTCGCTGAAGAACTTGGAATTGAATTCCGGCTCTATAAACTGCCGGAAGATATCACGACCGATAAACTCCGCGAGGAAATCGGCCGCATGGCGCGCGTGAAAAACTGCGGCGGATTCATCGTGCAATTGCCAATTCCGAAGCACATAAACAAGCACTACGCTTTGAACGCCATCCCTAAAGAAAAAGATGTTGATATATTAAGTGAGACATCTCTCGGTTCATTTTATACTGGGCGAAGCGGCGTCGTTCCGCCTTCCGTCGGCACCGTCGAGGAAATTTTAAAACGTAATGCAAAAAATCTCCGAGAGTGTTCTGTGGTTCTTATGGGCACTGGATTTCTTACAGGAAAGCCGATCGGATTTTGGCTTCAGGATCAGGTTGCGGAGCTTACCATCATCGACGAACATTCTAAAAAACTCCGCAGTAAGCTTGCGGATGCGGATATCGTGATAAGCGGGGCTGGCGTTCCTCGCCTTTTTAACCAAACCGATCTCAAAAATGGCGCGCTCGTGATTGACTTCGGCTGGAACAAACTCGACGGGAAAATAGTCGGCGATTTCAACCAAAGATTTGAGATTAAAGATTTGAGATTTGAGATGACATATACTCCCACTCCCGGCGGCACAGGACCAATACTCGTGGCAAAACTCTTCGAGAATTTTTATACGCTTAACGCTTAATCGAGAATAAATATTGTTGTTGATTTTGGCGCGCTTCCTTTCGGGAAAACGACCTCGTTTTATGAGGATTTTCAAAGAGCCAAACACTAGTCTGACTCATAACTATACGCATGTAATCACAACCAAAAAAACAAAATCAATCTCTTGCGGAAGACGAGAATATGACACTATCGCCGCCTCCAAAAAACCGCGAAATCTGGTTTTGGTGGGCGATGCAGGGATTGAGCCTGCGACCTTCTCGGTGTAAACGAGACGCTCTACCACTGAGCTAATCGCCCACTTCAAGCGGGACTGCGCTTTGTCTAAAAATTCTACGCGAGCTTGAATTTTTAGACAAAGCGGGAATAAACGAGACGCTCCCCGCCCTGAGTTTGTCGAAGGGTGCCACTGAGCTAACCGTCCATTATTGTGCTCTTGTGCTCTTTGGATACTAACAAATGGGAGCTCCTGACCGCAAATTATAGTTTAAGAAAATTCCAAGATCATCGGAAGATGATCGGAAATGCCAGAATCTGGCACGGCAAATGAATGGACAAGCACATCTTTTGAAACAAACGCGTAGTCGGCGAATTTCTGATAATCTGGCTTCCCGTAAAATGGCGACAGTTTACCGCGGGTCTCCTGTATATTGAACGCAGTGATTAAATTAGTGAGTCCCGCTTCCTCGATCATCTGGATACTTCTAGTTTTGGGCATGAGATTGAAATCCCCGCAGAGAATTTTAGGGACATTTATTCCCTCTAGAAAATGTACGATACGTTCCGACTGCTTGATTCTGTCGGGCGTGTCAAGCTTATCGCCCGGCCGCGAGATGCCGTGCAAACTCAAAATCGCGAATCGTTTTTTATTTCGTGCGAATTGAAGATATTGAAACCCAACGCCCATCGTGTCGATATCGCCGCCCTCGCGCGCGTTAAGCGATCGATACGTAAAAAGGAAACCGGTTTTTTCAACAGCAAAACTGTTCCGGATAAAAATTGCCTGTCCGAACGTCGAAGGAACACCGCTAACGCCTTCAACATCTGTATAATCCTGAATAGGTTCAAAAAAGGCCGCGTGTCCGGAAAGTATGTTTTTGATCTCAGAAAAAAGGTTGAGTCTCGTGTTATTGCTAGTTTGAGCTTCCTGATACGTAAACATCTCCTGAAAACAAAAAATGTCCGTGTCAACAGATGCGCTCCGTATGAATTTTATAAGCGGCTCGAATATTCTGCCGCCCCATGTATTTAATGATATGAGTTTCATAATAAAAAACGGTTCCGAAAAGATGCAAGCTGGAATCTGTCCCCCTGGCAGGAATCGGACCCGCATCATCGCCTTAGAAGAGCGTTGCTCTATCCATTGAGCTACAGGGGGATTATTTTCCATATTGATTCTAAATCAAAAGTACTATAATTTAAAGGCACGTTGCTTTGAATTTAGCGGGCCGTAGTATACCGGCAGTACGTCTGCTTCTTGCCCGCCCACCTTTAATCGGAGAGTAGTATAGTGGTAGTACACGTGCTTTGGGAGCACGTAGTCCGAGTTCG
>JBBTYG010000029.1:0-11089 GCA_038061855.1 Patescibacteria group bacterium
CACCGGCGGATGGCTAATAGCTAATGGCTTATGGCTATTTGCTCTTTGCCATTTGCTATTTGCTGATTCATCCGTCGCTTGGATAAGAGCGATATCTTGGAGAAGATCGGAAAGATTTTCGAAACGCGAGGCAAAATGAATCAACTCCGACACGTTTTCCTGCCGCTCGACGAAGTTTGAAAAATTGCGCTCAAGGTAGCCGAGGTAATCGGTTTTTTCCAAAAAGTGTTCAACGAGTTCTTTTGGCGACGAAGCTTTTTCATGGAGAGTGTCCGAAAGCTCCGCGAATGTTTTTCTGGAGAATGTTTTAATGAGGCGCTCGCGGCTGATTTCATCTCTGTCGTTTGCGGCATATCGCAGTGCCGCGACGACATCCTTAATTTCCTTCCGCTCGTAGAATTTCAATCCGCCGAATATCCGATACGGAATCTGGTGTCGGAGGAATGCTTGCTCAATCGCCCGTGACTGGGCGTTCGTGCGGTACAAAACCGCGATAGTCGCCAATTCATTTTTACTTTTGAGATTTAAGATTTGAGATGAAATTACCTCTCCCTCCTCGTTCTCGTCGCCTACCTCGGTAATTTTTATTTTTTCGCCCTGCGGATTTTTTGTCCATAAATTTTTCGGCCGCCTGCGCAAGTTATTTTTCGAGACCGCCGCAGCGGCGGCAATGATATTCCTAGTGGATCTATAGTTTTCTTCAAGGAACGCGACATGCGCGCCCGACCAGTCCGATTCGAAGTTCAAAAAAGTTTCGAGATTCGCGTATCTCCAGCCGTAGATCAGCTGTTCGTCGTCTCCCACAACGCTTAAATTCTTATGGCGCCCCGCAAGAAATCTTACCAATTCATATTGCTTGGGATTCAAATCCTGATATTCATCCACGAGCAGCGCGTCGAAGGCTAGCTGGTATTTCTTGAGAACATCCGGATATGTTTTAAAAATATAAACGACTTTTTCTATAAGATCATCGAAATCGAAAGCATTATTTTCTTTAAGTTTCTTTTCGTATCCGGCAAAAACTTTAACAGCAAGAAAATCTTCTTTTTCTCGCGCCGTTCGAGTATCAAGTATTCGGTTGGTATTTTTCGCTGCCGATATTTTTTGATATACAACCGAGGGCGCCTGCTTCGATTTTTTTTCAGTTCTGTCGGCGGATGCCTTATACCCCTCAAGATTCTTTAATACTTTTTTTATGAGTTCGAACGAATCATGATTGTCAAAAATCGCGAAGTTTTGGGTTCTCCCGAGAAGATGGCCCTCTTTCCGAAGAATTCGAGCTCCAAGGGAATGGAATGTCCCGATATAAGGCTCCGCGCCTGCGCGCAATTTTCCGGCGCTCTTTGTAGCTCGTAGAAGCATCTCTTGCGCGGCTTTATTGGTGAATGTGAGAGCGCAAATTCTCCGCGACGAGACCCCTTCTTTTATAAGGTATGCCAATCGTTCCGAAAGCGTTGTTGTTTTTCCGGTTCCGGCTCCAGCGACAATCAAAAGAGGCGCAAACGGCGCCTCGGATGCTTTCTTTTGTTGAGAATTGAGTTTCGCTGGCATTATGATATACTCCTGTCTATCGGTACTATTGTAGGACAATTGAATATCACTAGAAAGCCGCTCATAATGGCTGTTTTTTTGTTGCCAATCATTTTTTTGGAGGCGGCTCAATATGGCGGGACTACACCTCCAGCTGCAACGAAAGTCGGTATTTTAGGCGGTGTTGCGGCGCGGGTTCAAGAAGTTGATGCGCAGCCGCACATTGTTGCGTATTCGCCCGTTGTCCCGGCAAGTCCGGTAAGCGACAAAGTGAATTCAGATGATAATTCATCGTCGGAGATATTTCCCGCTAGCTTGGCGGATTCCGGTATTCCCGCTAGCCAAGGATTTAACCGATCCGACCTCATAACCTATAAAATTCAGAAAGGAGATACCCTCTATGGCATTGCGTCATATTTTGGAATATCTCTCGAAACTCTTATAGAAGCGAATCCGTCGGTGAAGGCGCGTCTCATAAAACCAGGCGACGAATTAAATATATTACCAACCTCCGGAATCGTGTATAAGACGCAAGACGGAGACACGCTTGAGTCGATCGCCGCGCATTTTGGGATTCCTGAATCAAACATCAGTCAGTTCAATAAGTCCATCAACTTCGGTTCCTTAGGGGTAGGCGCATCGCTCATTATTCCGGGAGGAAAGAAAACCGCGTACAGCGGGTCAAGCTTGCCTGACTTCAAAAGCCAGTTCATGAAACCTGCCGATGGCTTCAACTGGGGAAAACTTCATCCGTACAACGCGGTTGACATTGCGAACACCTGCGGGACGCCGGTGCATGCCGCCGCGGAAGGGCTTGTGATTCCAGATAGTAGTATGGGTGAAGGACGCGGAGGATGGAATGGTGGATATGGAAACTTCGTGCTGATAGAGCACCCGTTCGGAGACGGAGTAAAAACCCGCTATGCGCACCTTAAAGAAGTTTTAGTCGGTATCGGCGACTATGTGAAACAAGGCGACAAGATCGCAACTATGGGTGATTCGGGAGAAGCGACGGGGTGCCACGTTCACTTCGAGGTTTACGGGGCGGAAAATCCGTTCGCGAAATAGCACTAAACTACGTTTCCTCCCGCAGCCTGTAACTAAATGCCTCCGCGAGATGTTCCGCGGAGATTTTTTCTTTTTGCCCAAGATCAGCGATGGTGCGCGCGGTTTTTAAAATCCGGTAATACCCGCGGGGCGAGAGCGTGCTCTTATCGAGCGTCCCCAAGAATTTTTCAGCGCCGCCGTCAAGATCAGCGAATTCCTCCGCTTGCCTAGAACTCATCTCAGAATTTGTCCTTATCCTTCGGCGCGCGGATAATTTTGCAAAACGATGTTCTTGGACCCGTCGCGCTTCTTCAACTTTTCTTCGTATCTCCGCGCTTATATCTTTCACGGGTTTCTTTTCCCTGAGATCGGATATTGCCACGCGCTGCACTTTGATTTGAAGATCTATGCGGTCGAGAAGCGGCCCGGAAATCTTTTTTTGGTATCGAAGCACTTCGCTTGCGGTGCATGTGCACTCGTGGTCTGGATCGCCCCAAAAACCGCAGGGGCAAGGGTTCATCGCGGCGATCAGCGTGAATCGCGCGGGAAATACGAGGCTCGCTTTCGCCCGTGAGATATGAACCGAGCCTGATTCGAGCGGCTGGCGCAAAGATTCCAGAATATTTTTTTGGAATTCCGGCAGTTCGTCGAGGAAAAGGATTCCTCTGTGCGCCAAGCTGATTTCTCCTGGTTTTGGGTCCGGTCCCCCGCCGACAACAGCTACAATAGACGCTGTGTGGTGCGGCGAGCGGAACGGACGTTGGGCCATAAGCCCGCCGGAACTCAATCCCGCGGCACTGTAAATTTTTGTCACCTCAATTGCTTCTTCGAGCGCGAGGCGAGGCAGAATTCCAAGCATTGCCTGGCTGAGTAAGCTCTTCCCCACTCCTGGCGGCCCGCTCATCAGAAGATTGTGTCCCCCGCTTGCCGCGATAGTCATGGCGCGCTTCGCGTTTTCCTGGCTTTTGATTTCTGAAAAATCCGGCGCGGAAATTTCTTCAGCTTCGAGTTCTTGCGGCGTCCATGGCTTGATAAGCCGCCGCCCTTCAAGAAATTCAATCGCGTCTTGAAATGTTTCAATGGCGATTATATTTACGCCGTCAATCACCGATGCCTCGTTCGCGTTTTGTATCGGCAGAAGCACGGATGTAAAGCCGACTTTTTTTGCCATCTCTGCAATATTGAGCGCTCCGGCTACAGGGCGAAGCCGACCGTCGAGGGCAAGCTCGCCGATAAAAAGCTTATCTTTAGTGTCGAATTCCTTTATCTGCCCCGTCGCAAGGAGATATCCTATCGCGATTGCGAGGTCGTATTGCGATCCGGTTTTTTTAACGTCCGCCGGCGCGAGGTTTACGGTTATTTTTCTGTTTTCCCTGTTTGGCGGCTTCACTCCTGAATTTTTGAGCGCCGAATTTACGCGTTCCTTCGCTTCATTCAACGCCTTGTCGGCTAGGCCGACGATATTGAACGCGTGAAGCCCGACATTCAAGTCAACCTCAACTTCGATAAGCCTCGATTTTATTCCTTCAAGTTCTGCGGAATATATCCGAGCGAGATTTTTTGTCATCCTACTTCCCTTTTTTGCATTGTTGGCAGAGCCGCGATTCAGGAGAAATTTCTAACACTTTTTCCTCGATCGTTTTTCCGCATGCCTCGCATACGCCATAACTGCCATTAGAGATTCTATCGAGAGCCGAATTAATTTCGCTTATGCGCGTCCTCAATACGTGCGCCGTCGCAAGTTTGTTTCCCAAGCTTTCCGCCTCGTTTTTCTCTTCATCATAATCATCAACATCGGATCCGAAATCCTCCGGCATCTCAGCCGCGGCTATATCTTTCAAAAGTTTCACTTTTTCTTTTTCTAGTTCCGTTTTTTGTCGCTGGAAATTTTTGTCCATTTTTTAAAGGGTAGTATGTTAGCCGATTGTAGTCAATAAAGCAGAATAAATCAGTTCAGTCCGCAATCGACTCATAGTGAGTTGTAACATTTCTTACGATCGTAAGAAATGTTACAAAAGAGTTACTAAAGCTAGCAAAAGTAAAAAGTTTTGAGAGTTAATAGGTTAAGTTAAAACAAGTTTTCATAATGCTCAAATTTTGGTTTTAGATTTTCATCAAGAGAAATTGCCACAAGGTCAATTCTCCACCCCTTTTCTTCTTTGATCAGATCGGGATTTTTGGCTACAAATATTTCACAGATCCTCGAAAGCTTTTTAAGTTTAGACCTGGTCAGATTATCTTCCGGCAATAATCCGGCAATATATCCGTCCGCTAGGCGGATTGCCGAATTGCCGGATTTTAAAGTTTTTACCTCGACAAAAACGAGAGTTTTATAACGGTCGATGGCGACGATATCAATCTCCCCAATTTTCGCCAGATAATTCCTTGCAAAAATTCTAAACCCCTTTGATTTTAGATAGTCGCAGGCAAGATCTTCGCCGAGCTTGCCAGTTGATGAAGTGTTTTTCATAAAATTATTGTACAATAAAACATGTTACAGACATAACACTAGACAAAGTTTCGCGATAAACAAGGACAAAAAATGAATGAAATTAAATCACAAGAAAATATCTCAAAGAAATTAAGCAACGAATACATCAGAGGGCTTATAACCGGAGAAGGTTGCTTCTCATTCTGCACAATTGGTCGCAAAGGCGACATCAAAAAACCAAAAATTCCCGCCTTCATTCTTTCGATGAGTATACAAGATAAAGAATTGATAATCCTAATAAGGGAAACTCTTTCGCTTAAAAATCGAATCTACGAATATGGACCACGAATTGCGAAGGACAGATATAATCGGCAAAAAATGATAACTCTTATTGTGAGAGATTTCGGTCAGCTTAAAAACATCATTGTGCCACTTTTTTATAAAAAACTTGAAGGCCATAAAGCACAACAATTTGAGGAATGGCTTGAAAAAATCGGAAACGATCCAGACGTTCCTGAGCGTTATAAATTCATTTATAAGCTTCACAAAGTAGGTTTCTATGACAAAAATCCAAAGTTTCTTTGAATGGTTCGTTTGTCGCGAAACTTTGATTTTCCCAGATTTTAAAAAATCCTTATTTACCAATGGTTTGTCAGATTTTGCTAAAAACGATGTTTGGCAAATGTTTGTCAGAAATTAAAAAACCTATATTTATCAACACGATTGAATTTATTGATAAATCCCAATTTATGCCTCTGACAAACAATTTTGTTTATCAGATAGTTCGACAATCAATAAATAATTCGGCAATAATGCGGCAATTTCTAATTGCCGCATTATTGCCGGAACTAACACATTACCCGGGAACAAGCGCCGCATTCTTTAATTTTTGTCAAAGAATCGAAGCTTGACTATACTAAAAAAATATGCTATAAAACAAAAGCTCATGGGATTCTTCCCGGAGTGCGCTGTGCAACCTGTTGTTGCATAGTTGGCCAGTGAAAGTTTAGTTGAAAATTTGTAGTTTAGTTTATGATAAGACAAAAACAACCAAGTCCACCGGCACTCGTCGTGTCTGTGGATCAACTGATAGAGGAAACTGCCACCGGCAGTTTCTCAACAATGCTCTTCGTGAGCATCACTGGCCACTGGCCCGGAGGGCGTCCATCCATTGTCGGGCTCATTGTGCGGAAGACCGATGGGACAGAATTTGTGAATGATACCATCGACATCTGCAGAGCCGACGATGGACAACATAGGGGACAGCGCTTTCTCACCGGTCTCGAGTCCGGCCGTCACTATTCCTATACGGTTGATTCCGGAGGGAAAAAAGAGACGGGCCTGATCAAGGTGGAGAAACCCAAACCCGAATCGGAGCAAGCAAGGATGGAGCGGGAAAACCGCGAGTATGCTGCTGCGTGCGAAGCGGCGGCGCTTGCCTCTGAAAAAGAGGCAATGGCAAGTCCCGAAGCTTTGGGACTCAAAAAAGAAACACTTCTCCTAAGTCTTCAGAAGGCTAAGAGTCAATTCGAACCGCCGAAGGTCAATCCGATTCACATTCATCTTGGGATAGTTGAAGAACCGTTGGGGTCACATACCATTACCGTCACTGTGCTGTCGAAAAATGGCGCTGGCGGGAGCGTCTGTGTTCCCAATTCTGCTTTAACTATCTCCATCGGCGGCAAGAGATTCTCCACGCGAACAGATTCGAATGGAGTTGCCGTTTTCACGAGCGAGGTGACGCGCGAAGAAGTGGTAAAAAACGTCACCGTCTCAGTTGATGGTACCGAGACCACCGAAAAAGCAAAACTGTTTGGGCCGCCATCATCGCCCAAACCCTAATGAAAGGCACTATGGCAGCAGAAACAAAAAAATGGGGTTGGCTAGACACGCTAACCATTGTGAAGGAGATCGTTGATCTCCTGGGGCTCGCCGCCTTTGTTAAGGTATTCTTCAGCGATAAGAACGCCAAGAAAGTCGAGGCGTGGATCGCTGCGGACTACAGGCCGAAGGTCGCGAAACTGATTGCGAATCTTCAGCCTAACCGCGGGAATAACCTACTGCGGCGTCTTAGAGAGGCGGACAAGATTGGGGAAGAGGACCGGCTCTCGAGATGCCTCGGCAAATTCGTTGATGACGATGATGCCGATGACATCTTCAAGTTGCTTGATTCGGTCAATGATGACCAATTCAACGCAATAATGATGGTCCTTGAGGACGACAGGGTCCACCAGTTCTTGGTGCGAGCAAAAAATTGGTTCAAAACGAACAAGGATGAATTCGACGCCGCGGTGCGCGTTCGAATTGAAACATGGCTGAAAGACATCGAGAAATGGGAACGGGAACAGCTGGCGAAAGCCGCCGCGAGGACACCGAACCCGACCGCCGTTAAGCTGTTGGAGAATCCCTTGCGGATTTTCCCGTGGTTTTTTCGGCGGCACAAAGGACCGGCGCTCTACTTGGCGCTGATCCCGGCCTTCTTGCTGGGAGCAACGCTTTATAGCGTCATCAAGAACAGCCGGTTTCTTAGTCGCCTAAGAATCGGAGAGTGGATCGGGGAATGGATGCCGTTGGCATGGACGTTTTTCGGAGTGGCATGGCCGCTCTTCGCGATCCTCGTTATTCTGGGCGTACTGTGGCTCTGCGGCCGCATCGCGCACAGGAAGGCCGCCAGTCCTTAAACTCTTAACAAGAAAGGAAAAATTATTATGGGAACAACCCACAATATCTGGCTCGCGGTCCAACTAGTGGCCGCAGCCATCGCATCGGGTACGAGGGGAGCGCTCGCGCGCGCCCATCCGTATCCTGAAAAGTACGTTAAAGGATTGGAGCGGGGAATCGCATGGACGATCGCGTTGCCGCTCTTGCCGGCGGCAATCGGTGTTTACTGCGGTCTGTCGTGGCTCACCGCCATGGCAGGTCTTATGTGGCTTGGCGCCTTCGGCCTACTCGCCGCATATGCCGCACCGCTCGGGATACTCATCGGCTCCCTGTGGGAGGCCGGCGGGAGACTCATTGACGAGCCTGAGCCGTCGGGAAGCGGATTCTTTCTCTGGCGGTGGATAGGGCGGTGGATTGATCTTCCAGGGAAGACGTTCCGCGGGGCATTCCGGTCGGTCGAGGAAGGGGCGAAAAGGTACGTTGGCTTCGTGCGGGGGATAGCCCTTGCCGGAGTCGTCGTGTCGTTCTTGCTCTCAATTGTTCCAGTACGGAACAATATCCTAGCCGTGCCACTGCTTCTCGTGGCCGGCGCGCTCGTCTGGCTCTCTATGGATTGGAAGACAGCGGGCGGGTTTTGGAAGAAAACGCTTCGAGCGACGGCGCTCGGAACGGTCGTAGTCTCGATTGCGTTAGTCTTCCTGCCAGGAACGGTCAGAGCCATAGGCGGGAAGCTTAAACTCCTCGACCCCTTCATGAAGAAGGCGGTAGAAACAAACGGAAGGAGCCTCTCGACGAATGGAATCTTCGGCGCAAGGCAAATGGACACAAACCTCATCGTTTATCGGGTGTTCCTGGGAGAGACCAACGTTTTTATCCCGGACAACACAGACATAGTCAAGATCGACATGTCAACTGACCGATTCACAGGATGGATTAACATTCCGATGACGTGGAGAATGGGGCAATGGAGGGCAGACGCGAACAAAGGAGTGTTCGTCCAGGCGTTTGGAGAAAAGGCTCCAGAATGGATCCCCCCAAACGCGACAAAGTCATTCCCTTCGGTAGCGTTCCGATTGAAGGGCGAGGGCACAGTTACCCTTCGCGGACGACGGTAGTTATGCACATTGACCGCGCGCGAAAAATCACAGCTCCACTTGCACGACGCAACGGAGCTGGACAAGCGCGCGCGGAGAAAACAAACCCCCGGTTGGCATGGATGCCACCCGGGGGACTTTTTTATACAAAACCAAGCACCGTTTCGTTCGCGGCGGATTTATCGCTTTTTCGATTCGATCGCATGCAGGCGTCGCTCGAGAACATCTACTCGCTTTTCGAGCCGCTCAAACTCCTCGCGCCACAACGACGCATAGCCCGCAAGATGAAGGTCGAGAGCGTCGAGCCGTTGGATAACTTCCTCGAGTTTGATCTCGATGCGGTCAGTTTTTTTTTACAACCAAGTCAAGGCTATCTTTGGTCGCCGTTTTCTCAAAACCGCGCGCAACCATTTGGGTGAGCCTGTCAAGAGTTATTTTTTTCTCTTTTGCCATATGTTCCAGCGTAGAGCAAAAATCTTATATGTCAAACTCGAAACCCCAAAGCGCACCATTTTTCTTAAAAGCGATCGTGTATAATATATGTTATCGTTCAATGAAAAAATTTTTGAGAGCGCAGATGTTGCCAGTAATTGTTTTTATTACTGGAGCATGCGTATTGATTATAGAGATAGTGGCAACCCGCATACTCGCGCCATACTATGGGAATACGATCTTTGCCGTTTCAAGTATTATTAGCGTCATACTTGCGGCGTTAAGTTGCGGATATTATGTTGGCGGAAAACTTGCGGACAAGCGGCCATCGCTCGAATGGTTTTTCGGCATAATTCTTGTAAGCGGATTGAGCGTGCTTACCCTCCAGTGCATAAGCGCAATCGCTTTGCCTATATTCGGATACGTTTTTTCGATCATATCCGGGCAGATCATATTTTCACTGGTTCTTTTTTTTCTTCCCGCGTTTTTGCTCGGCATGCTCTCTCCATACGCGATCAGGTTGGAAAAAGATCAATTTCCGGATGAGGGCATCGGAAGCGGGGCAGGAAAGATTTTTTTCTGGTCAACGACGGGGAGCATAATCGGAAGTTTATTAGCGGGATTTGTGTTAATTCCGAACTTCAGCATAAGTCAGATCATTATCGGCAATGGCATCATTCTTTTTTTGCTTGGATTTTTGCCGCTTTTAAGAATTGGGGATAAAAAAGCAAATTTTTTATGGGGATTTTTGATCGTCTTCGGTTTTAGTTTAATTTTATCATTCGGGTCGGCTAAATTTGAAACTGGAAATAATGTTTTATACAGCAAGGACGGCGTATATACGAAAATCGTAATTTCCGAAGGCGAATACAATGGAAAGCAAGCGAGATTTTTGTGGCTTGATCGAGGCGTTCATGGGGGTATATTTCTCGATTCCGATGAGGACGTATTTGAATATCCTCGGTTTTACGCGCTCTATAAAATTTTTAAGCCGGATATTCGGAATGCGCTGGTCATAGGAGGTGGCATGTATGCGATTCCGAGAGAGTTGCTTAGGGACGCGCCGGGCGTAACGGTGGACGTTGCCGAAATCGAGCCATCGCTCTTTGACCTTGCGAAACGGTATTTTAGGGCAACAGACAATCCGCGCTTGCGTAATTATGTTGAAGACGGACACAGATTTCTCAACGACGCCAATTCAACATATGATTTGATATTCGGAGATGCGTATCATTCGCTCGCTTCCGTTCCCTCGCATCTCACCACAAAGGGATTTTTTTTGTTGGCAAAGGAGAAATTAAGCGCGGACGGAATATTCATCGCGAACATCATTGGAGATTTATCCACAGAAAAACCATCTCTCATTATGTCAGAGATCAGAACTTTTCAAAGCGTGTTCCCGAATAACTATTTTTTTGCAGCTAAGTCGCCAAGAGAAACCGGAGTTCAGAACATCATGTTTGTAGGATGGAACAGCGACAAAAAAATAAACATACGCGATCCTAAATTTTTGGCGGATGCGCATCCTCTTATTCGCTCACTAGGCACAAAAACGATTGATGCGCAGAAGTTTGATTTATCCGGTTATCCGGTTTTAACCGATGATTTTTCTCCGTCAGAATACTTAGCGGCGCAAGTGTTGCGGAGGCAAAATGGTTTCTAGATTTTCGAGCAATATATAAGCAATGAAAAAACTCAAAACCCCGCGTCATGAACGAGGGGTTTTGGGAAAGCGATAAAATAGTAACGCTTAACAAGCAAGACCAGCCCCGATGGTGCCGCCCATGAGTGTCGAAACGAGATACGGCAACCCGCGCGCGAAGAGTGCAACGACAATGGAAATAGCCGCATAAATCAAAACATTGCTCGCAGCCTTCACTTTTTCTGGGTCTCC
>JBBTYG010000030.1:0-1255 GCA_038061855.1 Patescibacteria group bacterium
GAGTTTTATCATCCTTTAACTTGTGGATTTCTTCAACCGAGATGAGCGTGCCCTCTTTTGCTTTGATGAAACCGAGATTTTGGGCGATCTGGACGTTTGTTTTCATCGAGTAGCCATTAAGCGCAACACGCCGCCCGATTTTCTCAGCGATCTTGATAATCTCGGCAATTCTCGTAAGGAGCGAAGCGAATGTTGCCACAATAAGGCGCCCATCCACTTTGCGGAAAATCTCTTCAAGATTTTTTTCAACGGTTTTTTCGGAAATTGAATGCCCTTCTTTTTCCGCGTTCGTGCTGTCGATTGTGAACGTGTGGATACCGAGTTTCCCGATGCGTTCAAATTCATCGAGTCCATGCGCCACGCCTTTCTCATCATATTCGATTCTGAAATCCGCGAAGTGCACCATGTTGCCGACAGGAGTTTTCAAGACAACGCCTGTTGTTTCGGGAACCGTGTGCGGAACGCCGAAAAATTCAGCTTCAAACGAATTAGATATCTTTACTATATCCCCGTCTTTAACGATTTGAATATTAAGCTTGGGACTATTAGGGAAATCGTCCTGACGTTTCTCTATGATTGCTTTTGTAATCGAAGTAGCATAAATCAATGGATTGCCTAATTTTTCAATCACGTGGGGAATCGCGCCGATATGGTCGTAATGAGCGTGCGTTAATATCACGGCCTGAACATTAGTCTTCTTTTTCTCAAGATATGAAATGTTGGGAATAATATAATCGATGCCTGGAGTTTCTTCTTCGGGAAACTGGAGCCCCAAATCTATCACGACAATTTCGTTTTTATACTCATAAAACATCGAGTTCCTGCCGATTTCTTCAAGTCCGCCCAAAGGAACAAAACGGAGAGGAGTAACACCGTTTTCGTCCAAATCCTTTTTCCTGACAGCGTGTTCTGCTCGCTCACGCTTCGGCCCGCCTCGGTCTTGTTTGAATTCATCTTCGCCTCGGCGGAGTGAAACGGCAGATCGGCGAGACTGGCGCGGCGAAGGCGAAACAAGCGAGTCGGGCCGCCTTGGAACCGCCGGTGGTCTGATTCGTGGTCGCGACGTGGTATCCGAAGGATTTATATCTGTTTTTTTAATCATAATAAAAAATCTATCTTGAATTTATGATTGCATGTGCCGAGGGGGAGATTTGAACTCCCACGCCCTTGCGGGCACAGCGCCCTGAACGCTGCGTGTCTGCCATTTCACCACCCCGGCAGAATTTTATCTTAATATTGTTTATAAAAAGTGATA
>JBBTYG010000031.1:0-1809 GCA_038061855.1 Patescibacteria group bacterium
CTCGTGAACGCGTCCGACAAATAGAAAAATCAGCCTTGATAGAAATTAAGCAGCATATTTCGAAAGACGTTACCTCAACCGAAATTGTAAACCGGTTAGTAAAATATATTAAAAGCTGTGGTGGCGTAGTTCGAAAGGACGCGCTTTTAAGTTGTGCAAAGGAATTTGTCGAAGGAATACATGACAATCATATAGCGTTTCTTCTCGAAGGATCTGCCGCTTTTTTCGTTCATCAAGAGGATAAAGATTTTCATCCGTTTTACTACGCGGACAAAGAATCGCTCCAAACGGCGAAAGTTCTTATAAACGACTGGATACTTTTTCTCAAGAATAAAAAGTCCGACGCTTTGAGCGGTCTCTACAAAAAGCATCTCGAAGATTTTATCAGGACAAAAGGGATAGCCAAAACTGAAGCTGAACATATGCTAAGCGTCACGAAGAAAATCCATTCAAATCCGTTTGGTGATATCGGATTAAGCGACTGGCCGGAAATAAAACCAAAAACAACCCGAGACCGGATTTATCTCGTACTAAAAAAAAAGAAGAAACCTTTGCACTTTGAAGAGATAACCAAAGCAATCAACGAGGCAAAATTGAGCGCCCAGCTCGCGCTTGCTCCGACTGTACACAACGAACTTATCAAGGATTTGCGATTTGTGCTGGTCGGGCGTGGAATGTATGGTCTCAAAGAGCATGGCTATGAGCCGGGGATCGCAAGAGATGTTATCCATAAAATTTTGAAAAAACACGGGCCGCTCTCGCCAGAAGAAATAATCCAAAAAGTAAACGAGCAGCGTTTCTTCAAGCCTAATACGATCATCATTAATCTTCAAAATAAGAGTTTTTTTGAGCGGCTTCCAGACGGCAATTACAGAGTACAGGAGGCATAAATCCAAGTAGACTCTTGGTTTCCCCGGCAATTAATAGCATACGAATGGTATTGCCATGTGATTCATTTTCTCCAGTGCGTTATAATAAAGGCACGGGAATATACGCATGACTTTTTTTCAACTCATATCATCCTCGCAAGATTTAATTTGGCTTTTTGTAACAATTGTTTTCTTCGCGATCATTTTTCCCATTGCCCAATCAACGTGGCTTTTTTGGAAACAGGAGAAGTATAAGGAAGAAACGCAGTTTATACTCGTTGAATTGCGAATGCCTCGGGAAATTCGGAAGAGCCCGAGAGCGATGGAGCAAATATTATCCGCGATTCACGCATTGAGAAATTACGCGGGAGATTTCAGTGAAATATGGATTGATGGAGAAGTGACGCGCTGGTATTCACTCGAGCTGGTGAGTTTTGGAGGCGAAGTACATTTCTATTTGCGCATGTATAAAAAGCAGCGCGATCTCATTGAGGCCGCTTTTTATTCTTACTACCCTGATTTGGAAATAGTCGATGCGGAAGATTATACAAAACGGTTGCCGCAAAATGTCGGTGAATTGTACCAGCGAGGATACGATATGTGGGGAGCTGAACTTAAGTTAATAAAAGAAGCCGCGTACCCAATAAAAAGCTACATTGATTTCGAAGCAGTTGATGAGGAAAAACAGTACGATCCAATAGCGCTCGCTCTCGAAGTTTTGGGGAAAATTAAGAGTGAGGAAATTATTGCGATCCAGGTACTTCTCGAGCCGGCATCGCCAAAATGGAGAGATGAATACAAGGAACTTATTGAAAAGCTGAAGCTTGAAGATAAGATTAAAGAAAAAGAACCTGCCTCAAAGAAAGAGAAATAAAGATTAATTCTGAAAAATTTATGCGGGATAAAGCAAAACGGGAAATTTTCCATTATCCCTCTTTAA
>JBBTYG010000031.1:1819-4621 GCA_038061855.1 Patescibacteria group bacterium
TTGAAAAGCTGCGTCAGAAAGAAGATAAAGAGGGAAAAATGTCCAAGGCCGGTTATGAAAGAAAAGTAGAATTCGAAGGTATTCTGCCGCATTTCCCAATTAAGAAGGCCGGAGAAGACGATAAAGATGCATTTAAAGAATTCAGAAAATCGTTTATGCGGACTCCAGGGGAGACCGACGTGCTCACGTCCGTTGAGGAAAATCTTTCGAAGCCTGCCTTTGAAACGCTCATTCGTTTTCTTTATCTTTCGCCAAAGGAACTTTTTTACGACACATTTCCTCGCAGAGGAATCATGGCGATTTTCAATCAATACTCTTCTCTTGATCTGAACTCGTTTGTGAGAAACGAGCCAACGGCTACCAGAACACGTGTTTGGCACTGGCCTCATATTGCTCCCGCTACCCGGAACGAATACAAAAAACAACGCCTTCTCCTCGATTATAGGCACAGAGAATTGCCGCATCACACGTTCATGGGAAGACTCTTAACAAGTCATTGGTTCGATTTTAATTTCAAATCCAAGACATTTATCATGACAAATCGTTCTGTCGCCACAATTTATCATCCGCCCACATTCCTAGTGCTAACCGCTCCGCATATAAAGAGAGTTGAGAGCAGAAAGATGAGTCCTCCTTCTGGGCTTCCAATCTACGGCGGCGAAGAAGACTTAGAGAAATACAAATAAGCGTCACGCGCTATCAATGAATACAACTGGCTTCGAAAATTTCAATTCTCAGGTTATCACGCCTTTTATACAGATGCTGATATTGATTTTTGTTTTGCTGGACATTGCGGCGTTGGTCATGCTTGTTTACTCATTAAAGCGAGCTATGAAGTACCGCCCCAATTTTGATCTCGGAATTAAAAAAGCGAGAAAAGTCCTGACATTGAGAGAAAAAATGGTTATGGAGCGTTGGAATTCCGCGGTGGCAAAGCTCGCTATCGATTCGCCCGAAGCGGCAAAGATGGCTATTATCGAAGCTGATAATTTGGTAAATGACGTGCTTAAAGAACTTGGGTTTGCCGGCGAGCATCTTGCGGACAGATTATCCAATCTCGAGCTCGAAGATTTGAAACACGACGAAGAAGTTTTTGTAGCTCATCGTTTGCGAAATGAACTTACCAGTACGCCTGGGTTTGTGGTAAGCGTCGCTGACGGGAAAAAAACCGTCGCCGCTTATGAAGCATTTCTCGAGGAACTTGGTCTTCTGGGCGATCAAATGGAACATGCAGGATGATAATTTTCGATGAAAAATACGGAAGTTTTTGTGGAATCAATTAATTGAAAATCAAAATTTCTATTTAAAAGTTAAAAGAATGCCTAAGGCAGGAAAAATTCAAATAATCAAATATGCTCCGCCGCCGACCGAGCTTCCTGTATACGGCCAACTTGATCCGCTTGAAGTTTCTTTTATCGGGCGGACGAATTACGTCGCGTCTCTTGAAGAGAAAAAATTTATCTTTGGCATCAAGCGCGTTGACCGCCGCCGGCATCTTTATATAGTCGGAAAAAGCGGAGTTGGAAAGTCAAAGCTTCTTGAGCTTCTCCTGCGACAGGACGTTGCGCATGGCCACGGAGTGTGCCTTATGGATCCGCACGGAGATGTAATTGACGCTCTCCTTGATTTCATACCGGAAAATCGAATCGAGGACGTTGTCATTATTGATCCTACGGACATGAGTTATCCAACCTCTTTCAACCCGCTCCAAAACGTCGATCCGGGATTCAAGCATCAACTTGCTCAGGGCTTGATTGAAGTTATGGAAAAGCAATTTGGAGCGAACTGGACGCCACGTCTCGAACACGTATTTCGATTCACGGTCCTTGCGCTACTAGACTATCCGCACGCCACGATGCGGGGCATGATCTCGATGCTCACTGACCGAAACTACCGGCAAAAAGTCGTCGAATACATCGAGGACGACATGGTGAAACGATTTTGGGCGATTGAGTTTGCCGACTGGTCGGAAAAATTCGACACGGATGCGATTATCCCGCTCGTCAACAAGCTTGGCCAGTTCTTGTCTGATCCGCTCCTCCGAAACATTTTTGGCCAAAAGGAGAATAGGATCAATTTCGAGGAAATTATGAATACTAGGAAAATCCTTCTTGTAAATCTCTCCAAGGGGCGTCTTGGAGAAGAAAACTCAAGTTTCCTCGGCGCAATGCTTATCACCAAAATCAAGCAGGCAGGCATGGCGCGCGCATCAATGCCTGAAAGGGACCGAATCGACTTTTATCTCTATGTCGACGAGTTTCATAATCTTGTCACGGAAACTTTTGAAAACATCCTCTCTGAAGCGCGAAAATATGCCATATGTCTTACCATCGCGCACCAATATATACGCCAACTTATTCCGCGCGTGCAGGCCGCCGTTCTGGGCAATGTCGGGAGTATTATAGTCTTCCGCGTCGGCGGCGACGACGCGGTGACGCTCAAGCCTGAACTTGCGCCGATTTTCGATGTGAAAGATATGATTAATCTCGGCATGCAGGAGTTTTACATCAAGATGATGATAGACGGCGAATCCTACGATCCGTTTTCCGCTGAAACTCTGAAAGTTTTGCCGGCAACGCACCGGTCATTTAAAAAAGAGATTGTGGAGCTGTCGCGCGAGAAATACACGATTCCCGCTGACGCGGCAAAGAAGCTTATTCAAGAAGAAGAGTCATCAATAATTCGAAGCGCGCAGGAAAAAGCAATTATAGAGGGCAAGGGTAAAAATGAAGCTGGTGGCAGCGGAGAAAAGGCGGCAGATTCAAAAACAGAAGTGAAGAAAGGCGACGGGACCCCCGAACC
>JBBTYG010000032.1:0-8357 GCA_038061855.1 Patescibacteria group bacterium
AAATATTTAGCAAAGATATGGAAAATTCAAAAATGTCTGTTGGAGGCGAATCGTCTTTTGGAGGAAAACCGCAAAACTAAGAATCCAGAATCAACTATTTCAAAACTTTCACCATGCTGATTCCAAAAAAAGTAAAACATAGAAAATGGCACAAGGGACGTTCTCGCAAACGAGTCGTAGAAACTCGCGGGATCAAGCTTAGCTATGGAAGCTATGGCATCAAAGCCATGGAACCGGCATGGCTTAATTCAAAACAGATCGAGTCTGCAAGGCGGACGATTACTAATTTTTTAAAAAGAAACGGCCGTCTGTGGATCCGGATATTTCCAGACAAACCGGTTACAATCAGACCTCCGGAAACAACAATGGGAGGAGGAAAGGGAAGCGTTGACCATTACGTGTTTCCGGTTCGTCCAGGAAGAATTATTTTCGAAATAGATGGCGTGGAGAAAAAAATTGCCTCCGAGGCTTTGCGACTCGCAAGTTTTAAGCTTCCGTTCAAGTGTAAAATAATCACTAAGGAATAAATGGACAAAACATTTCAAGAATTGAAATTAAAAACACCGGCAGAGCTCCAGAAAATATTGAGAGACGATAGAGAAAAGCTAAGAGCTTTGCAGTTCGATCGCATTGCCGGAAAAGTGAAAAACGCGAATGAAGTGGGGCATGTGAAAAAAAACATCGCGCAGATTTTAACAATTTTGAATTCCCCCAGCGTGGATAACAAATAACGCAAAACAATGGAAAAAAACAATATAGTGCCGGCGAAAAAGAGAAAAATAATAGGCGTTGTTGCGAGCGACAAAATGAACAAAACTCGCGTAGTCGAAGTTTCTGGCTTCAAAAAACATCCGAAATATCTTAGATACTATAAAACAGTAAAGAGATTTAAGGCGCATGATGAAAAAAATGAATATAAAATCGGCGACAAAGTTGTGATAGAAGAAACGAGGCCATTATCAAAGGAGAAAAGATGGAAAATAATCAGCAAAATTGCCAATAGCTAATAGCCATTTGCCACCACCATGATCCAAGAAAGAAGCATACTAAAAGTTGCAGATAATTCAGGAGCGAAAATCGTCCGTTGTTTTAGGATTCTCGGAGGAACTCGCAGGCGCTACGGCGAAATTGGAGACATTGTCATCGCCTCGGTTCAAACTGCGGAGCCGAGAAAAACAGTCAAGAAAAAAGATATAGTAAAAGTTCTCATCGTACGGCAAAGGAAGCCAGTTCGAAGGAGCGATGGCACGTATATACGTTTTGATGAAAATGCTGTAGTCTTGGTTGACGATAAAAAAGAGCCAATTGCCACAAGAATTTTCGGACCGCTCCCTCGAGAATTAAAGGAGGGCGGATTTGAGAAACTTATGACGTTGGCGGAAGAAATAGTTTAAAATAAAATGAATCAATCGTATGCTAAATTTCAACAAAAATCGCCTTCGCTTTTGCATGGCGCGGGTTTTGATTTTATAACAATATGAACATAAAAAAAGGAGATTCGGTGCGAATTATTTTGGGAAAGGATCGTGGGAAAATTGGTCCCGTCTTAAAAGTTTTTCCAGAGATAGAGAAAATTTCCGTTGACGGTTTGAACTTATATAAGAAGCGCGTGAAACCGAAGCAGCAGGGTCAAAAGGGAGAAATTGTGTCAGCGCCGCGACCAATGCATATATCTAACGTTATGATTATATGTTCAAACTGTAAAAAACCCGCAAGAATAGGACGCAGACTTGAGTCTGATTCGAAAATAAGATACTGCAAGAAATGCAAAGCTACTATATAAGCTAAGCTCCCAATCTCCATGAAGAACGAAACAAAACAAAACCACAAAGCGGAAATGCTCGCATTCCTGGAAAAGATCGTAATTGACGTTGGCGTCGGACGATTGAGTTCACAGCCTAGCTTTCAAGAAAAAATATTGCCGCACATAATGAGAGATTTATCCGCATTAAGCGGCCAGAAAGCTCAGATCTGTGCCTCGAAAAAATCAATTGCGGGGTTCAAAATGCGAGAAGGTCAAACAGTAGGGCTGAAAATCACTCTTCGCAAAAAGAAAATGGTTGATTTTTTTGACCGTCTCATTAGAATTGCATTACCTCGAGTGAGAGATTTTGGAGGCATTAGTCTCGGATCAATAGATGAACACGGAGTCTTAAATATCGGAATCCGAGACCATTTAGTATTTCCAGAAATCAATCCGGAGCAATCACCGACATCGTTTTCGCTCGGAGTGGCAATAGTTCCATGGGCGCGAGCAAGAGATATGGCTATTAAGAAATTTAGAGATTTCGGAGTTCCGCTGAAAAAGAAATAAAAAAGAGCCAATGCCCAAGCTTTCTGTCGTCATACGAAGTAAAAAAAAGCCAAAGTTCAGTTCTCGCATCGTGAGGCGATGTTTTCGATGCGGAAGGAAGCATGGATATATGAGAAAATTCAATCTTTGCAGAATTTGTTTTAGAGAAATGGCGACAAAGCAAGAAATACCCGGCGTCAAAAAATCATCATGGTAGTTTCAAATTCAAAATTGAAATCTCAAAAATCAAAATGATAATGCAAAATGTAAAATTATCAAAGATTAAAATGATATATGCAAAATATCAAAATTTTTCAATTTGATATTTACATTTTACATTTCTTTATTATGCACTACGATCTAGTGGTAAGAATTAAAAATGCAGAAAACTCCGAAAAGGATTCGATTATAGCAAACTTCTCGAAAGTTGATTTTGCGATCGCGAAACTTCTAGTAGAGGCTGGGTATATAAAAGATGTTCAAAAAAGAACCGTAGGCAAAAAAAACTTTCTTGAAATCAAACTTTCTCGTGGAGGAAAAGCGATAAGCGGTTTTAAAATTCTAAGCAAGCCCGGACGTCGAATATACGTAGCTTCAAAAGATATCCGCACAATTCGACAGGGATATGGAATGTCGGTTATTTCAACATCGAAAGGAGTAATGAATAATAAAGAAGCGCGGAAACAAAAAATCGGCGGCGAACATCTGTTTGAGATATGGTAAAAATCATCACAAAACTTAAAAGTGAAAACTTAAAGGTAGGGGCAATTAAGAAGCTTTCATTTTAACCCTTGAGGTTTAAGCTACTATCATGAGCAGACTAGCAAAAAAACCAATAAAACGATCAATCGAAGCAACCATTATGCAGGAAGGGAATTTTTTGATATTTAAAGGGCCTAAGGGAGAAAAGCGTTTAAAAATAAATCCAGGGGTGCGAGTTAAAATTGAGACGGAAAATATCTGGGTGGAATCTTCCGAAGGAGGAGGCTCAAAAGCTGATACGGGAACAATGTGGTCGCTTATTAGAAACTCTCTTGAAGGAGTTTCGTCTGGATTTTCAAAAATTTTAGATATCGAGGGAGTAGGTTATAAAGCTGCGCTAGAGGGCAGGGAGCTCATTCTTTCTTTGGGGTACGCTAAACCAGTTCGGCTTCATATACCGGGTGGTATCGTGGTTGAAGTCGAAAAAAATACAATAATAAAAATTTCAGGCAGCGATAAAGATCTTGTGGGTCTTATAGCCGCAAACATAAGAGCGCTCAAGAAACCCGAACCATATAAAGGAAAAGGAATTCGATATCGAGGGGAAATTATCCGTAGAAAAGTCGGCAAAAAAGCGGGAGCTGCTGCGGGAGCGGCATAAAGTCTTATGAAAAAACGGAAACTAATAAATGCAATACGGGCAAGAAGACAAGCGAGAAATAGCTTGCGAATCGTCGGTTTTTCAGCGAGGCTTCGCCTCGCAATTAATAGGAGCAATACATCGACGTATGCTCAGCTTATTGATGATGAAAGGGGAAACACGCTTATAAGCGTCTCTAGCAGGGAAATTTCTGCCAAAGGAGAATCCACCTCCGGCGGAAAGGACGGAAAAAAATCAAAGACTGAGGCAGCGAGAATGGCCGGAGAATTATTAGCGAAACGCGCGGCCCTTAAGGGAATCAAGAAGGTAGTGTTTGATAGAAGAGGATATCGGTACCACGGCCGAGTCCGCGCTTTCGCTGAGGGCGCTCGAAGCGGCGGACTTAATTTTTAATTTATAAAAAATGTTTAAAAAAACAAATAGATTACAGCGAAAAGACGAATTTAAGGAAAAGGTGCTCGACCTCCGTAGGGTAACTCGCGTTGTTGCGGGTGGAAAGAGATTTCGCTTCAGAGCGACAATAGTAATCGGCGATGAGAAGGGGCGAGTGGGCATCGGTATCGCAAAAGGCGTTGATGTTGTGCAAGCTATAGAAAAAGCGAAAACCGGGGCAAAGAAAAACATATTAACGATTCAATTGAAGGATGGGCGGACAATAAACCATGAAGTTATGGCAAAATATAGCGCAGCTAAAGTCTTGATTAAACCAGCAAGCGCTGGTCACGGTCTGCGCGCGGGCGGCGCAGTGAGATTTGTACTCGCGCTTGCCGGAGTAAAGGATGCGACTTCTAAGTGTCTCGGCAGAACACCAAATAAGCTGACGAACGCTTTGGCTACGATGGAAGCGCTCAAAAAATTGAAAGATAGAAACCAATAAATCAATGAAACTTCACCAAATCAAATTAAAAGTCAGAAAGAGATCCAAGCAAAGAATTGCCCGCGGCGGGAAACGCGGAAGTTATTCCGGCAGGGGAGTAAAGGGTCAAAAATCCAGATCAGGAAGGAAACTGCGCCCCGCGCAGCGCGACCTGATTTTACGCATTCCCAAGTTAAGAGGATTTCGAAATAAGGCAAAAAAGAACAAGCCGATCATTTTCAATCTCAAAGATTTGTATCTTGCGATAAAAACAAACTCAGTGCCCAATGTGCCGCTTACTATAAACAAGGAATTTCTTGTCCGGTCTGGAATGGTCTCGCTAAAATATACTGGAGAAATAAGAATATTAAGCCAGGGCGATATTGACGCCCCCCTGAGCATCGAGGGAATTTCAGTTTCTAAAAGAACGCGGGAAAAAATCGAAAAAGCGAACGGAAAAATCCTATAAATATGAACCGAATCGTTCAAATTTTTAAGATAAAAGATCTCCGCAATAAAGTGTTGTTTGTTGCCGGACTTCTCATTGTATATAGGGTACTGTCGGCAATACCCATACCCGGCGTGGATTCGTTAAAGCTTCAAAATTATTTCAATTCAAACCAGCTTCTTGGTTTTCTAAACTTTTTCTCTGGGGGCGGCCTTTCAAATCTTTCAGTCGTAATGTTGGGCGTAGGTCCATATATTACCGCGACTATCATCATGCAACTCCTAACGATGATTTTTCCAAAATTTAAGGAATTGTATTACGAAGAAGGCGCCAGAGGAAGAGCGAAATTCAACCAATACTCGCGGCTTTTGACAGTGCCACTGGGCATAGTCCAAGCATACGGATTCTTAAATATACTTATTAGAGGCGGGGTTATTAACCAGCCGGATACTTTTGGAATATGGACGAACGTTATTATCATAACCGCCGGTTCAATGCTGGCGTTATGGCTCGGTGAGCTTATAACGGAAAAAAAGATTGGGAACGGAATATCACTAATTATTCTTGCCGGAATATTGAGCGGTATGCCAGGATATATTGTTCAACTCCAGGTTTCATACCCATTGACCCCGGAGCATCTCCCGACATATATTGGGTTTCTAATTGTAGCGATACTTGCGGTTGCGGGTGTTGTGTATTTGAATGAGGGTGAGAGAAAAATCCCAGTCGCATATGCGAGGCGCGTGAGGGGAAACAAAATGTATGGCGGCTCGCAAAGTTATCTGCCGCTTAAAATAAACCAGGCAGGAATGATACCGCTCATATTTGCAATATCAGTTCTGCTTTTCCCGCAATTCCTTGCTTCAGCGCTGTCGTTTATATCCCCCGACCTTGCCGTGAAAGCGAATGACATTGTCTCGCGTGTCTTAAATAACCAGCTGTTCTACGGAACTTTTTATTTCTTGCTTGTATTTATTTTCACCTACTTCTATACCGCGATCACATTCAATCCGGAGGAAGTCGCGAAAAATCTCCAAAGAAGCGGTGGATTCGTTCCGGGCATACGCCCCGGCGAAGCGACAACCGCATTTTTTAAAAAAGTCGTTAACAGGATCACGTTTTTCGGCGCGTTCTCGCTTGGCATTATTGCAATTCTTCCTACGATAATTGAGAAAATGACAGGAATCCAACTTTTAAGTATTAGCGGAACGGCGCTCCTCATAGTTGTTTCCGTTGCGCTTGAGACAATGAGGCAAATCAATTCTCAGCTCGACATTCGCGAGTACGATCAAACGGGATGAAAAAACTCGCAGTTATATTATACGGACCTCCCGGCAGCGGCAAGGGAGCGCAGGCGGACCTTCTTGCTGATAACATGGGGCTTTTTCACATTGATACCGGAAAATTGTTGAGAGCTATTCTTTCGGATAGATCACGCAAAAATGACCCCATAATAATGCGGGAGAAAAAACTGAATGATGCGGGGATTTTAAACACGCCAAGTTGGTTTGTTCCTATTTTGCAAGCGAGAATTCGCAGTCTGTTCAAAATGGGTTATGGTATAGTGCTCAGCGGCTCCCCAAGAACCATATATGAAGCAGAGAAGCTTATGCCATTTTTGGAAAAGAACTACGGAAGGAAGGCCATTTACGTTTTTGTACTCATGGTTCCTTTAGTTACTGCCGCGCGTCGGAACCGCTCTCGCCTGATATGCACCACGTGCCAGCGGCCGCTGCTCACGGCGTTTTATCCGATTAAAAACCCTCGCTACTGTCCAATTTGCGGAGGTTCGCTTCAGCGCAGAATTGACGACGATCCGTCGAAGTTCAAAACCCGGACCACGGAATATAAAACCAGAACGCTGCCGATCCTTAAACTTCTAAAAAAATGGAAATGTCATGTTCGAGCAATTGACGCCAGACCAGCTCCGTATAAAGTGCTGAAAAAAATTCATGATCATCTTAAAAAGGCCTAGTGAAATCAAAATCATGGCCGAAGCGGGGAAACGCCTCGCGAATGTGCTCAATGTGCTTGCGAGTGAGGTAAGAGTTGGCAGAGCAACAATAGAACTGGAAGAAATAAGTCGTAAACTCATTAAAGAATCCGGCTGTGAGCCGGCATTTCTGGGATATAAGCCCGCGGGAAGCAAGGGGGCATATCCATATTGCCTCTGCGTTTCAATGAATAGTGTCGTTGTGCACGGACAGCCATCGACGGAATATATCGTCAAAGACGGCGACATCATAAAGTTGGATCTCGGCATACGATTAAAGGGTTTCTATGTTGATTCGGCTGTTACGACAAGCGTTGGAAAAATAAGTAAAACAACAAGAAAACTGATCGAGACGACTCGAGAAGCTCTTCTCAAGGGCATTGAATCGGCGAAAGTCGGAAACACAACAGGTGATATCGGTTATGCAATCGAGCAATGCGTCAAAAAAAACAAATTTTCAATCGTTGAATCGCTTACTGGCCATGGAATTGGGAAAAGCCTTCACGAAGAACCCGCTGTTTTCAACTTCGGAAAACCTGGACTTGGATTTGAGCTAAAGGCGGGCATGGTTATCGCAATCGAACCTATGGTCGCGATCGGATCCGGAAAAATTCAGCAGCTGAATGACGAAAGCTTTGCAACTCAAGATGGGTCTCTTTCCGCCCACTTTGAACATACCGTCTCGATTGAACCATCCGGCCCTTGCATTCTTACTCAAATGAGTACTTGAAAATAATGTTCTAAACGTATAAAATTCGTATATGGCTATGGCTAGGTGCGTACGACGAACGCAAAGTAAACTAACTGCCCGGCTAAACATATGAGCAGATCCTACCTCACAAAAGACCGTCTCGTGGAAATAAAAAAGGAACTCGAAGACCTAAAAAATAAAAAACGCGTAGAAGTCGCTGAACGGCTTCGGAGCGCCAAGGAATATGGAGATCTCTCCGAAAACGCCGAATATACTCAAGCTAGGGAAGAACAAGCTTCTGTCGAGACCAGAATTTTTGAACTTGAAGAGCTGCTCCAGGAAGTTTCGATTATTGAGAAATCCGAGGGCGGTTTAGTGCAAATTGGTTCCACTGTTATTGTTAAAAAAGGGGATGGCGAGTTTCGTTACTCAATTGTCGGGTCGTATGAGGCAAGGCCTGAAGAGGGAAAGATTTCCGACGAGTCTCCTTTGGGGCACGCATTTATGAATCGAAAAGCAGGAGAAACGGTAACCATATCAACTCCTTCTGGAAAAGAGACATACCAAATAGTAAAAGTTGAATAATTATGAGGGTTCGCATCGAGTCGAAAACATAATCATTTCCCGCGGGATATGCTTGAAGACATCCTACAGGAACGGCTAAAGAAACTTTCCAGGTTAAAGGAATCTGGAATTGACCCGTATCCCGCCGT
>JBBTYG010000033.1:0-2277 GCA_038061855.1 Patescibacteria group bacterium
ACTGCTATCGAAGGCTACGCGAAATCGCTTGGGCTCGATATCGATGCGTTCAAAAAAGATCTGAATTCAAAAGAAACGCGCGATAAGGTTGAAAAAGATTACCAAAGCGGAGTTACTGCGGGAGTCGGCCACACTCCGACGTTTTTTATAAACGGGAAAGAAATGCCAAACCCGCGCAGTTATGACGAATTTAAAAATACAATCAATCAAGCGCTGGGGCCCCAATCATAAACGGATAGCTCTTGTTTTTCTGATTCTCGCGCTGTTTGGATTTATGGATGCGACGTATTTGACGATAGCGCATTACCGCGGCGGCATTGTGCCGTGTTCGGATATAGGCGATTGCGAAAAGGTTCTTACTAGTGAGTTTTCGACGGTGGTAGGACTTCCAGTCGCGTTTTTCGGATCGCTATATTACTTTTTCATATTCCTTTCCGCGTTCCTGTCTATGACAAGAAAAGACGAGCGGTTTCTTCTTGCGGTTTCCGCGCTCATTTTTCTCGGGTTTCTGGCTTCACTATGGCTTGTATATTTGCAGCTTTTTCTGATACGCGCGATTTGTCTTTATTGCATGTTTTCGGCGGCTATTACGGCGATATTGTTTATTTGCGCGATTTCGTTTACTGTTGTAATTTGGAAGGAGAAAAATCGCGCTATGGCTAGATCAGAGGAAAATATAGAGGATACGGCAAATTCGATATGATATACTAAATACATTATTCCGAAACCATGAAATCAGCTCTAACAATCTTTTTAATATTCAGTTTTCTTGGCATAGCTGTTTTCGGTTTTTTTGCAATGAATCACGGCGATCATGGCCATGGATGCATTGCGGCTATGGCACAAGGAAGCGATTGCGCGGACAAGGAAAACACCTTTTCTTACGTAACTTTTCATTTGGACAGCTTCAGGAATTTCTTTACCGCGGTTTTTGGAGACAACACCGGAAGTCTGCTGTTGCTTTTTTCGTTCCTTCTCATATGCGGAGCCGCGATCGCGCACCGTTTTCGACTCAATTCCCTTGCTAATAAGTTTTCTAGTCAATTCGCAGAACCTTCCGCTCATCCATTCGAGCGACAGCTTATTCGCTGGCTCGCGTTACTCGAAAATAGTCCAAGCGCGCTCTAGTGGCACCATAAGGGAGAGCTTTTAGTCGAAGTTCTTTCTTTGTGTGCCCTTTCTGTCCCTTTTAAGGGATATTTTGCATTTCATTTATACTCTCATGAAAAATAAAAACATTATTGTCGTATCACTGCTGATAATTCTCGTTGTAGGTTTGATCCTGTGGGGGAAATTAGGATCGGCGCGTCCTGCGGATTCCGCGGCTATTGCAACGGGTAGTACGTCGGCAACGTTCGCCGATTCAATTCCTGCCTATGATTTCGGATCCGTATCTATGGCGAGGGGGAATGTCGAGCATGAATTTGCGATCACGAATACAACTGAGGCAGATTTTACAGTCACCAAGGCCGAAACATCGTGTATGTGTACGAATGTTGTGCTTCGGCTTCCTGATGGGAAAGAAATAGGGCCGTTTGGTATGCCTGGTCATGGATTTGCTCAAGCGATCAACGCTGTCATAGGCGCCGGAGAAAAGCTTATAGCCCGCGTGATATTCGATCCTGCGGCTCACGGCCCCGCGGGCATAGGACAAATTGAGCGCGCCGTAATGCTTGCTACGAATAAAGGTCCGATCATGATTCAATTTCGCGCCAAAGTCACGCCATGAAAAACTTCTTGAAAAACAAATTCGCTTGGCTCTGTTTGGCCGCCGTTCTGGTATTCGGGCTCGCGATATTTTTTAGTTCTCAATCAAGCGCGCCGTTCCTCTGGAAGATATCGAGCGGAGGCGCGTGGTTCCTTCCGCTACTCGTCGTTGCGGCGATAGCCGACAGCATTAATCCATGCGCTTTCTCCATCCTGATCCTCACTGTCGCATTTCTTATAAGTATTGGAAAGCTGCGATCCGGGATATTGAAGATTGGCGGAGCGTATATTTTTGGGATTTTGGCGGTCTATATCTTGATAGGTCTCGGGATTCTCCAGGCTCTCCATCTATTCAACACGCCGCACTTCATGGCGAAAGTTGGCGCGATGCTGCTTATTGCGCTCGGCGGTATAAACATCATCAACGAGTTTTTCCCAAGATTTCCGATCAAGTTACGGATACCGCAAGCGGCCCACGGAAAAATGGCTGCGCTTATGGAGAAAGCATCGGTGCCGACGGCGTTTATTCTTGGAGGACTTGTGGGCCTCTGCGAATTTCCCTGTACCGGA
>JBBTYG010000034.1:0-21860 GCA_038061855.1 Patescibacteria group bacterium
AAAATTTTGAGCTGGTGATTTCGGACAATGCTTCTCCCGACAATACCGAAGAGATATGCCGTGCGTATGCCAAGAAAGACCCGCGAATAACGTACATACGGCAAAAAGAGAATATCGGGTACACGGCGAATGTAAATTTTTTCCGTACCCGGATTCTCGGAGAATATTTTGTCTGGATGTGCGACGACGATCTCTTTGCGCCTACGTTTCTCGAAAAATGCGTTGCTTTGCTCGATGCGCATCCGGAGTCCATTATGGCGGGCGCCAACGTAATTGATTTTGACGACATAGGGAATCGTACGCCGGCTCGCGATCCCAATAAGTTTTATCCATCCGAGAGGGATTTGTACCGCCGATTGAAGCAATACACGTTTTTTTACGAATCCGACGGCAAAGATCTCTTCATGTTCTGCGCCGTGTGGCGTCGCGAAGCAATTTTAAATTTCATTTTCGTTAACTATTTTATTCGCTATCCATACAACTGGGATTTTCAGGATATGAACTTCGTCTTCCGCGGTCTTGCGAAAGGAACATCTGAGTTCGTAAACGAAGTTCTTTTCTTTAAGCGAGCCAAGAGCGATTCTTTCGTGCCGTCGAAGAAAAAATCACTTCCGAAAAAAATATATGATTCACTCGTCTACAGCCGTCTCCGTCGTTTATTTACACCGTTTTTCTATAAGCGAATGAGGCAAATTCTCAAAGTCAAAGAACTTTCCCTCTGGCAGCGAAAAAAACTCATTCTTTGGACTTTCTTTGTTATGAGCCGATTGTTTTGGAAACGCAAGATTTAGAGTAGTCGCTAATAATGCGAATGATGACCAATAATGCGAATAAAATAGGATCGGAAAGGGAAATTCTTTTTAAAGATTTAAGTTACGCTCTCATTGGTGCAGCATTTGAAGTATTTAATGAGCTTGGATGGGGGTTGTCAGAAAAAGCATACCAAGCTGCTCTTGAAAAAGAGCTGCATAGGCGCAGTATTAATTTTAAGCGAGAAGTTTATATTCCACTCGATTACAAATCTGAAAGAATCGGACGATACTTTGCCGATTTCGTGATAGAGGAAAAGGTTCTATTAGAGTTGAAGGTTGTTTCAAGGTTGGGATATGTTCACGCGAAACAAGTTCTCGGGTATCTAAAAAGTTCCAAAATTAAGTTAGGAATTCTGCTATACTTCACTCGTGAAGGCGTCAAATATCGCCGTGTTATAAATTCCTCAATTTGACCTAATTATTTAATTCGCATTATTTAAGTTAAATTTGCATTATTCGCGATTACTTTATGAAAATCCATCTCACTGGCACATACTGGCATGGAGCAATAACGTTCAATTTGGAACGGGCGTTTCGGGATCTCGGGCACGATGTTTTGTTTTTCGATAAAAATCCGCAGAAGCGGGACCTGATATTCAAAAACATTTTATTGCGGGTTAGTAAGAAAAAGTTCGGCGTCGAGCGGATGTTTGATGAGCGACGTAGTAGGGAATGGCTCGAGTCTGTTCTGGCAAGTAATCCAGATCTTATTTTGATTGAAGACGCGCCTGGGCTTTTGGCGGAATTTGTAAAAGATGCGCGCGCGATAAAAAAACCGATGTTCTATTATATGACTTCGCCTCCACACGGCCACGGCGGAAAAGAAATGATGCGATGTTTCGAGTATGTTGACGAGATGTTTTCAATTGACGAGGAATGGTCGAAGATCGCTGCGCAATTCTATACAAAAAATCCGATTCATCATCTTCCGCTCGCCGCGACCCCGAAAGACTTTTTCCGCATCGCTGGCACGGCAAAAAAATATGATGCCGCATACATCGCATCCGTTCCGGAACAGAGCCCCGACGGTCTCATGCGCGCGCATCTCGTAGACCAAATACCCGAGAAATATTCCGTCGCTGTTCTCGGCAATGGCTGGAATTATTGGCTGAAATATTTCCCTAGGCTTAAATCGCGAATTCTCTCGAGTTCCTCGATTCCGATTTCACAGATGAATGAAATCTTTAATAAATCAAAAATTGTCATAAATTTCCACTCTACAGGGCATACGGCGTCTATTTCAGCACGCACTTTCGAATCAGCGCTTGCGGGTACGTTTCAAATCGCAGATTACCGAAAAGATTTTGATGTTCTACTTCCCTCGAATTCAGTCCCGATATTCTCAAATCTTAGAGAAATGAACGAACTCATCGAGTATTGGTCTTTTCCCGCGCGCGAAAAAGAACGGGAAGAAAAAACCCACAAACTCCGCGAACATGTACTTGCGAATCACACGTGGGAGCATAGGGCAAACGAGATATTAACCGTGTACGAAAGATACAGGAAGTTTTAAGGAGTGTTATGAATAAACTTGCCCGCGCCAGAATCGGTTATACGCTTATAGAAATTTTAATCGTGATTGCGATTGTCGCGATACTTGCTGTTGTTACATTCGTCATTCTATCGCCCGCGATTAAAACTGCCCGCGACGCGAGGCGCAAGGCGGAAATTTCTCAAATTGGCAGATTCCTCGTGCTCCGGTGCTATGTTCCTGATGCTGGGGAAGGGGATTATGATCTAGTTCCGCTTGTCGCGGAACTAAAAGAAAAATATCCGCAATTCGCGAATTTGGTTTCGCAAACTCCGCGCGATCCGTCCAAAGGAAGCACGAGCGAGTCTTTTTATCGCTATATCGTAAACGGCACGGCAAAGAAGTGCTCAATTTACGCAAATCTCGAAGATCGCAGTGAGCCTGTTACACTTTCAAACATTTCCGTGCCAACCGCCGGCGGCGGCACTGGCGTATGGCAGGGCGAGGCCGGATGGAACAATTCTGACAAATATTTTCAATTTTCGAATTAGAATTCCATCAATGTCCGCTATAAAACTAATCACGCTTAACATTGAAATAAATCGGCACTGGAACGACATCATTCCGTTTCTTGAGCGCGAATCACCAGACATTGTTTGTCTCCAAGAACTTTTTGATCGTGACATTTCCATGCTCACGGAACATTTCGGATACCACTATATACATTTGCCTATAACGAAAAAGCTCTACGATGCAAACGATTCCTTACCATTTGCAGCGGAGGGGCCAGCAATACTTACAAAACTGCCGCTCAAAAATACAGGAAGTGCCTATTATTACAAACCTGCGCCTGAGATTCAGATATTTAGTTCTATTTCAACAGCCGCTCGGCGTACAACTATTCATCAGGGAATAGTATGGGGCACGGTTCTAAAAAACGGAGCGCAGTTTACTATCGGATCTACTCATTTTACCTGGACGCCGGATGGCAAGCCAAACGAAAATCAAGATACAGATATTCAATCGCTATTCAAAATTTTAGATACTATTCCTGATTTGGTTTTATGCGGCGATTTTAATGTTCCGAGAGGGGATAATCGCATCTATCACAAGCTTTTAGAACGTTTAAAAGACAATGTTCCGAGCGATGTTAAAACTACAATTGATCTCGAGAGACATTATTCGCGTACAGATCCCAGCGTCCAAGCGAGGCTCTCGACCTGCGTCGTAGATTACATTTTTTCTACGCCTCGATATGCTGTAAGTAATGTCCGGTGTGAGTTTGGTTTAAGCGATCACTGCGCGATTGTTGCGAATGTAGCCTTAAGGAATGGCGATTGATTCAAGCCGTCAGTAATTTTTATTCGCGAGCACTCACTATAAATACCCATACCACAGCGATTTAAAATACGCATAAAAATTCCACAGAGACAGCCTGATTTTCTGGCTAGAGCTCAAATCTGGAGACTCGAAAATGCATTTTGAATAGAGGCGCGTGTATTTCGCCGATTGCAGGCGACTGTTTATAAAATTTTTTGCTGCGTGGATCAATGAGCGGCAATTGTTATGTGATTGTTTCAGAGTTTTAATCCATTCGTCCACTGTTTCGTATGGAAAATCGTCTGGCAGCGAGGCAAGTAAACTAAGAGAAGGTCGAGTTAAACTTGATTTATTAACGGAGCTTGGTGATCGAGTTAAGCCAGATTGAACAGGTTGTCTCTTAAAGAAAAGCGTTTCTGGAACGGCTGCAAAATATCCGGCGAATAGCGCTTGGAACATGTAAATCATGTCGCCCCTTACATCATCCATTTTTATTCGATCTGCGGGAGAGTTTTTTTTCCATAAGCCGTAAATAATGGAACTCTTTCCATACTGACTTCTCGACAACAGGTATGCCTTAAGCCGTTTATATAGATTTTGATCAAAAGGAAAATATTGCTCAGGGAAATATTTCATCACTCTGCCAGAATCGTCAAAGGTATAAAAATTTGGGAATATGACAACTGCATCGGGGTGTTCTTTGAATTTCTCGAGGCATTTTTCTATAAAGCGCGGCGTCCATAGATCATCGTTGCTTGCATATAAAAAATAATCCCCGCGGGACTCACGCCTTACGAAATCGTAATTGCCAAAACTGCCGATGTTTTTCGCTTGGCGGATATATCGAATACGCTTGTCTTTCTTCGCGTATTCTTCGCAAATTTTTTGCGTGTCGTCAGCTGAAGCATTGTCGGAAATTATGAACTCGAAGTTTTTATATGTCTGTGCGAGCAGTGAATCGATGGCTTCCCGAAGATATGCGTCGCCGTTATACACGCACAGTCCGATGCTCACTAATGAGTTTTCTAAGTTGCTATTTTTATTTCCGTGTTTCTTATTCATGGATTTTGTATCGTGACATGGCATGCGCCCATAAGGTATCATACAATCTATGATTGGCAAACTCAAAAAATTCCTATTTGGCGAGGATTCGCTTCGTCAGACTCTGGCAAAAAACAGCTTTTGGTCTACGGTATCGAATTTCGGGAGCCACCTGATAAAGCTGATCATCATTATTTACGCCGCCAGGCTTTTAGGCGCGGAGCAATACGGACTGTTCTCTTATGCGCTTAGCGTTGCCGGCACGTTTACGATCCTTTCGGACTTGGGCCTGAATTATTTGTTTTTTATCAATATTGCCCGGCGGGACGAGAATGAGCCGGCGTATTTCCCCACTCTTATATTTCTCCGCGCCGGCCTTATTGGTGCCGTCATTTTTCTTACCGTTGCGGTGGGGCCATTGCTTACAAAATTTCCCGAGGCACAGATTTTGATACCGTTAGTCGCCCTGCTTATGGCTTTTGACGATGTCCGTGCGTTTTTGAACGGTTTTGCTCGCGCGGAAAACAGAATAGATAAGGAAGCGTTCGGGAATATCATTACAAATATTCTAATCGTTGTTTTCAGCCTTATCGCTCTTAGATATTCTCCTACCTCATACATGCTAACGGCAACGTATCTTGCGGGAAGCGCGCTTGGCACCTTTGCAGTTTTTTTCATCATAAAGAAGGATGTCAAAAGAATTTTCCACTCGCTCGCGTTCAGCTTTCCGTTGGCCAAGAACATCCTTGCCGTCGCCGTTCCTTTTGGCTTGGCCAATACTATGTGGATACTCATGACGAGCACAGACGCGCTTGTTATTGGTTGGTTTCGCACGGCATCCGAGCTTGGATATTATGCCGCCGCTCAGCGGCCAATTATGGCATTTTCTCTCATACCGAGCATTATAGTGGCAAGTTCGCTTGCGATAATCGCGCGCCTCGCAAAAGAAGAAGCGAAAGATCGTCTAAAGACTCTCATAGAACGATTAACCACCTTTTCTTTGGCAATTGTCTTTCCGCTCGCATTAGGCGGAATAATTATCGCTCCATCAATGATTCACTTTCTCTATGGCGCGGAGTATATGCCCGCCACTCTATCGTTCCAATTGCTTTTCGCGACACTTGTTATCAGTTATCCCGCCGCTGTTATCACGAATCTTGTCCTTGCGTTTAAACAGCAGAAGACATTTACGATTGCAATGGTTGCGGGGGCGGCCGGAAATCTTCTTTTGGATATTCTACTTATTCCGCCGTTCGGCATTGTTGGAAGCGTGGTTGCGACAATTGGCGCTTTAGGAATTATAAATGGGTATATATGGTATAGCGCCAGAAAACTGCAGCCATTTGAAATCGTGCCGTTTGTGCCAAGAATTCTCGCCGCAACCGCTATTATGGGTTCGGCAACGTTTATGCTTCAGATCGCTTCTGTAAATTTTTTTGTAAATATCATCATCTCTGCATGCTTGTATCTCGGGATATTAATCATTGCACGAGAACCGCTTCTTAAAGATGTAAGGGGGCTTTTTCGGCAGTAATCGAGAATTTTTCGGTATTGTTCAGGATAGTAAGCCCTATAACAATAATACGAATTTTGTTTAATAAAACGCGAATAAATTTTAATTGAAAACGCGAAAAAGCTATGATAGTCTAAACCAATGAATATTAGAAACAGATTAAAGAATATTCCAGTAGCATATACCGCGTATTCAGTTTTGCGGAATTGGCGGTTGAAGTTGATGAAATGGCGGCCGGTATATGATTCAAACGAACTTATCACTAGCCATCTTTGCGAGTTCAGGAGGGATAAAAGGTTTATAGAGAGCTACAATGTGGCTATTAAGGGAGGACATGCTCTTGGTCTTCATGTGCCTTCTGAATGGACTAATCATGTTACGTGCTGGGCGGCGGAACATGGCACAAAACTTGAGGGAGATTTTGTGGAATGCGGAGTGCTCCGGGGATTTACGAGCCGAATGGTGATGGAGTATGTTAATTTTGAAAAGCTCGATAAAAAATTTTACCTCATTGATACGTATAACGGACTTGATGATCGCTTTCTTTCGCCTTCAGAGCGCGAAAGGGAATTTGGTTATTCAGATATATATCCTTACGTCAAAGAAGCTTTCTCGAAAATACATAACGCTGTCATAGTTAGGGGTGCTATCCCCGAAGTTCTTGATACGTTATCAGAAATAAAAAGAGTCGCATACCTCGCAATCGATATGAATTGCGCCTTGCCTGAAATAGCTGCCGCAGAGTACTTTTGGCCGAAGATGTCACATGGCGCAATTATCATTTTAGATGATTACGGCCACCAAGTATTTGACGAACAGCGCATCGCATTCGATGCGTTTGCTAAAAAAAAGGGAGTTCCGATTTTGTGTTTGCCAACCGGACAAGGACTGATAATAAAATCCTAAATGAAACAAGCCGTCTACTTCGTCCCGTTTTCGGAATCGGGATTAAAGAACAAACTTTTCGCGCCTTTCGAAAATAAGAACGCAAACGTTCCGCCGTTCCCATATCTTAAGGAGCGGCTCGAGGTCGCGGGTTACGCTGTGCAGACTATCGATTTTTTGGGCGAAAAGAAACCGAGCTATGACGATATCGTCATAGTCTTTGACCATCCACCGGTCGGCATATATAAATTTTTATATCGTTTCCGAGATGTAATTTGCGGGAAAGATTCTTTTCCCTTTAAAAATCGATATTTATCCCGTGCATTGCCTCAATTTAAGAAGAAGATTCTTATGCAGTGGGAATCGCCGGCAAATAATCCCTGGGTATATAAAAACATTAGGTCCATTACTGCCCATTATGACGAATCCTATTTTATTCCAATGGCGGTTGGTTTCCCGCGTTTTTACTATCCGCAAAATTTTGACTTTCTGAATCAGAAGCATTTCGACAGATTTCCGAGAAAGTTCATGATTATGATGAATAGCAATTCCAGAGCGAAAGGGTTTTTGAAGCAAGAATTGTATAGCGAGCGCGTAAGAGCATTGGAATTTTTCGGCCAGCATAATGAAATTGATTTGTATGGTTCTCGATGGGGGGCAGAGAGATCATCAGTGATAAAAAAAATATGGAAAGGGTTTGCTGACGACAAGCCCGGAACGATGAGCGGGTACACGTTTGTGCTTTGTTTTGAGAATGCTATCTGGCCAGGCTACATAACCGAAAAGATTTTTGATAGTATGGCGGTCGGCACGATTCCCGTGTATTGGGGAGCGCCGGATGTAGAAGCTGATATTCCAGCCGATTGCTTCATAGATATGAGGAAATTTAGAAATTATGAAGAATTGAGGATATTTCTCCGCGCCATTACTCCCGAGGATATTAGAAAGTATAAAAATGCAATGCAAGCGTATTTCGCTTCTGGGAATTTCAAAAAATTCACGCCGGAATATTTTGCGGAAACGGTTTTAAAAATTATTCGTGGATAGAATCGCATGAGCATCAAAAAAATTATTAAAGCGCCACTGCTTTTTATATACAGATTTGGGCTTAAAACATTTGGCGGTCTCGGTCTTCAAAAAATCTGGCCGTTCGGAGTGATCCGCGATTGGTTGAGTGATGTTGTGAGAAAATATGACAAGCCGCGTTCCGTAGTTTTTCGGGGGCAGACAATTTTTCTTGACCCCAACGACAACCTTGAGCTTTCCGTATGGGGCGAGAGGCATGCCGCCTCGCGTGAAATAGGGCTTATGGAGAGCATATTGAAGCTTGGCGATACTGCGGTTGACGTTGGCGCAAACATCGGTCTTATGACGTTGTTTATGGCGAAAGCCACGGGTTCGACAGGCCGCGTGTTTGCGTTCGAGCCCGAGCCGGAGAATTTTAACCTGCTCCAAAAAAATATTGCAGCGAATGCGTATAAAAATGTGACTGTCGTGCCCGTTGCGGTTTTGGATCATCCGGGTACGCTCAAATTATTCCTTTCGGATTTTAATCCAGGAGATCATCGTATTTACGATCCAAAGGAACGTACGAAAGATTGGGGAAAAAATGGCGCGGTTTATGACAAGCTTATTGAAAAGCGAACGGCGATTGACGTGCCCGTCATTGCGCTTGATGAATATTTTTCGAATTATAAAAAACCGGTCGCATTTATAAAAATGGACGTGCAAGGAGCAGAAGGGGGAGTATTAAAAGGCATGACTGGGATTTTGAAGAAATATCCACATGTGAAAATATTGACTGAATTCTGGCCTGCGGGGCAGAAGATGTTTGGCGTGGATGCCGGTGAGTTTTTGACCATGCTCGAAGATTTCGGTTTTTCTTTCTATGAAGTTGAGGATTATTCGACAAAAAATTCAGCAAGCAAGAATTTTTTGCTCCAAAAATATACCGTCCTAAACAACAAGTCGGGTAACTTATTGGTGACTCGCGAGAGTATTCGTTAATAATGCACATAGCAGTATGTGATTCCGCAGATCATTAAAAAAATTATTGATGATCAGAAAATGGGACAGGGTTTCATCCGGATTTGGGGAAGCGGAAATTCAAAGAGGGATTTTTTGTATGCGGAAGATGCTGCAGAGTGGATTTTACTTGCGACGGAGCGGTATGATAAGCCGGAACCAGTGAATATCGGCAGTGGCACGGATATCGCCATCAGAGAACTTGTCAAAAAATTGTGTGACGTGATGGATTATCGAGGAGAGATCCGTTTCGATTCCTCAAGGCCAGATGGGCAACTTCGGCGTTTACTTGACGTAGCCAGGGCCGAGCGAGAGTTTGGATTTCGGGCGGTACGAGTATTGACTCGGGACTTAAGAAAACAATTGAGTGCTTTAGAAAGGCGTATATCCCGTCTTAGTACATAGAGTATTCCCGCATAAATGTACCGCCAAAAAACTTGACAGAATCTATTTATTCTGTTACCATTACTACGTTCTTTTACAACAATCCAAGTATAGGCAGGTTATAGCTTCGAGTCTGCGAACAAATCGTGGCTTCTAAGCTATAACCCGCTTGTCCAAAATCCAAAACAACAAAGGCGGGCTAGCAGAAAGAGAAAACATATGACAACGAATGCTAGCATGTCCCAAGGAAAGCATCTCCTCGAGATGTTTGAATCACTTGACTCCGGCCAGCTCCAGGCGCTTTACGCATCTGGACTCCTCGGAGATCTCCGGCGCTGCGCTGTGGAGCTTGACCTCACAAAGGTCGATCGCGACCAGTATCAAAAGATCCTCGGTTTCGATCCCTCGGTCTTCATCGTGAAGATGGGCGGTTCCGAGGACACCGACCAGATCACCGCTGCGTTGGGCTTCCCCTTTAACGAGTGGATTACCCAAATCAACTTCCCGCTTAAGCCGAGCGATGTTCTATGGAAAGACGAGATTGAAATCGTTGATCCTGGTACGAGCTTCATCGAAGAGGAAGGCCTCAAGATCCTCAAGGACAAGGGCTTGGGTCGTCCGACTTACGAGCACGCGATCCGGTTCGCAGAGCAACACTTGAAGACGACGACTTCCGAGAAGAAGCCGTATGTGATCTTCCTCCACGAAGCTTGGCGGGACCCGGACCGCGACCGTCGCGTCGTGTGCTTGCGCCGCCGCGCCGACAGCCGCAGGCTCGGCTTGGACTATCCCGACAACAGGTTCCATGACTACTGTGTTCTCGCTGGCGTCCGCCCTCGCAGGCAGTCCTCGGCCGCTTAGTCGCTCTGGATTATTGGACACTCAATCACTTTGCCCGTTCCGATGTATATCGAAACGGGCATTGTATTTTTGCAACTGATTTTGCAAATTATTGTCGGCGACACAAGGTTCACGGCTTATGTAACTATTGGTACGAAATGAAAAATTAGAGTAACCTATTATTTGTGATTACTCTATGAAAATAGCTATTGTGTGCCTTAATCTTTCTTGGCAGGCGGGCGGAGTGCGGCTGATCTATTCTTTCGCACATGCTCTTATGAAGCTTGGGCATCGCGTTGTAATTTACGCGCCCGAGATAAACGAGTCCGCATATCCGGACTTGAGAAAAGGGCTTGATATCCGCGTTGTTCCGCCGCCGAGGCCAATTGTTTGGCAATATGCGTCGGAGAGCATTGTCGGCCGGGTGCGCGAGAAACTCGCGCGCGGGAGGGCGCTTTCGGCCGCTGGAAGGAAAATTGCGGAAGCGATGGACGCGGATTTCGACATCGTAAACCTGCACGATTTTTCCTACGGACTCGCGTCGATTTACAAACGGAAGAATCCGCGCGCGAAAATAATTTGGACAATGAACGATCCGCCGTATATGTATCTTCCAAAGGATCGCATTATGTACGACATCGCAAGTCGTGTGTTTAATTGGTATAAGGATATCGCAGAGCGAAATTTTTTCCGATTTATTGATTCGGTTGTTGTGCTCGTGGAGCGCAATAAAGCATGGGCGGAAGAGCGCGGCATGAAGGGGAAAGTTGTCTGGAGCGGACTCGATTTCGAGAAGTTTTATGCCGCGCCGAAAAAAATTGCGGGCAAAAAAGAATTTACGATTTTCGGAGTCGGCGCGCTCAACAAATACCGCCGGTTCGAAGATATTGTTGATGCAATAAAGATTTTGCGTGATCGGTCGCATAATGTCCGCGCGGTAATCGTCTGCAAAAATATATGGAAGGAAAATGAATGCATGGATATGCTACTCGCGCGCGCGAGAGATGTTGGGGTGGAGCAATATATTGATTTCCGGTTCGACGGGGCGTCAGACGATGAGCTGGAACAGCTGTATGCAATGAGCGATTTTTTTGTTCTGCCGATTCATTTGCCACCGCCGCGGGACGGTTTTGGCTGGCAACTCGTGCCTTTTGAGGCAATGGCAGCCGGAACACCTGTTATCGCGTCTCGGAAAATTGACATTACGGAAGCGCTCGCAGACGGCGAGACCGCTTGCTTTGTTGATCCGCTCTCACCGGTGCAGATCGCGGAAAAGATTGAGATGCTCATTAAGAATCCAGATCTGTATTTTAAGATTGCAACTGATGGGCAAGAGTTTGTGAAGACAAAAATGAGCTGGGAAGCGTACGCAAAAGAAGTTATTGTGGATTACCATAAGAATATGAATCCCATTAAAAGCCGCGACCGCACATAATGGACAAATCCAGTTAAAATCAATAATCGTAATATATCAAAAACGAATAATTAACTTTATTGTCATTGTCTTGCGATCGAAATCTGAAGACTGTAATTTTTTAACTAGATGAACATTCTCGGTATCTCCGCTTTTTATCATGATTCGGCTGCATGTCTCGTGAGCGACGGCAAAATCGTTGCCGCTGCACAAGAAGAACGCTTCACGCGCAAGAAGCACGACGAGCGGTTTCCTAATAAAGCCATTGAGTATTGCCTAGCGGCCGGAGGGATCTCTTCCGCCGACGTTGATTACGCAGTATTTTACGAAAAGCCATTTCTAAAATTCGAGCGTTTGCTTGAGACATATCTTGCAGTCGCGCCACGCGGAATAAAGTCGTTCATCGCGGCGATGCCGGCGTGGCTCAGGGAGAAATTGTGGATAAAGGAGATACTTTGGCGTGAACTCGGCCCGGGATTTCGAGGGGAAATTTTGTTTTCAGAACATCATCGTTCTCACGCCGCCTCGGCCTTTTTCCCATCGCCTTTCGAGCGGGCGGCAATCCTTACGCTTGATGGCGTAGGGGAATGGGCGACGACAAGTTGGGGAGTGGGCCGAGGAAATAAAATCGAACTCTGGGCAGACATTTACTTTCCGCACTCGCTTGGGATGCTCTACTCCGCCTTCACGTATTACGCTGGTTTCAAGGTCAATTCTGGGGAATACAAACTTATGGGTCTTGCCCCGTATGGCGAACCAAAATACAAACGTCTCATCTACGACACGCTGATTGACGTGAAAGATAACGGTTCCTTCCGGCTCAATATGGATTATTTTAACTACGCCGAGGGACTTACGATGACGAACGCCCGATTCCATGCGCTTTTTGGCGGTGAACCACGGAAGCCGGATACAATACTAACGCAAAAAGATATGGATGTAGCGGCTTCTATCCAGACGGTGATGAATGAAATTATGTTGAAAATTAGCCGACACATTCGAAAGGAAACTGGTGAAAAGAATTTAGTTATGGCCGGTGGTGTGGCATTAAATTGCGTAGCGAATGGGAAGCTTTTGCAGTCAGGTGTTTTCAATGATGTCTGGATCCAGCCGGCAGCAGGGGATGCTGGCGGCGCCTTGGGCGCGGCGCTCTCGGTGTGGCACGAGTATCTTGGAAATAAGAAGTTGGAAATTGGAAGCGGGAAGTTGGATGGGATGCTAGGCGCGTATCTCGGCCCGGAATTCGCGGACGAGGAAATTAAGAGGTACTTGGATGAGCGAGCTATTTCGTACGAGCAATTCAGCGAGTATGCTCTTCTTGATAAAATCAGCGACGCAATCAACGCCGGCAAAGTAATCGGGTGGTTTCAGGGCAGGATGGAATTCGGCCCGAGGGCACTTGGTGCGCGTTCGATTATTGGAGACGCGAGGTCGAGAGAGATGCAGTCGATGATGAATTTAAGAATTAAATTCAGGGAAAGTTTTCGTCCGTTCGCGCCGTCGGTGCTATATGAGCACGTTTCCGAATATTTCGATATGTCGGAGCGAAGTCCGTACATGTTGTTTACGGCAGATGTAAAAAATGACAAACGCCTGCCGCTCTCCCAAAAAGACGAGCAGGCGTTCGGTCTAGAAAAACTTAAAAAGCCTAGATCAAAAATCCCCGCCGTGACCCACGTAGATTATTCCGCAAGGGTTCAGACTGTACATCATAAAACCAATCCCCGTTACCATAAGCTGATCGCGCGCTTCAACGAGAAATACGGTTGTCCTGTTATTGTGAATACGTCATTTAACGTGCGCGGAGAACCGATCGTCTGCACGCCGGATGACGCCTACAGGTGTTTTATGAGAACCAATATCGATTACCTCGCGATGGGCAATTTCCTTCTTGATAAAAAGGCCCAGCCCGAATTCAAAGATGCTGTGGATTGGCATAAAGAGTTTGACCTTGATTAAACCCCGTCCCATGAAGAATCTGATCAACAGTCTTGAGCACCTAAAGAGAAATCTTGACGTATTCGCGTGCCCACGGTGTCGTGCGGACATTGTGCTTGCAGGCGGCTCGATTCGATGCACTGGCTGCGGCGCGTCGTTTCGGGAAGATGAAGGCATTCCGCTTATGTTCGTTCCCAACAAATGGGATGGGAAGGAAGACGTGACGGAGATCATAAAAGCATTTTATGAAAAAACGCCTTTTCCAAATTACGAATCTTTCGAAACGGCAGCCGACTTGATTGTGAAGGCCGAACGTAGTCAATTCGTGAGAATGCTCAATGAACAGATTCCGTTCGGCGTTCGCATGCTCGAAGTCGGATGCGGCACTGGGCAGATGACGAATTACCTCGGTATCGCGAATCGTTCGCTTTTCGGCGCTGATATGTGTCTCAATTCTCTGAAACTGGCAACCGAATTTAAGGTGCGCAATAATCTGGAACGCGTGGGATTTTATCAGATGAATCTTTTCCGCCCAATTTTCAAGGATGAAAGTTTTCATCTCGTGATTTCGAATGGCGTTTTACACCATACCAGTCGTCCTCAAGAAGGTTTTTTGTCAATTGCTAGGTTGGTGAAGAAGGGTGGGTATATCTTGATTGGTCTTTACCATAAGTGGGGGAGATTGATTACCAATGTGCGTCAGAAAATTTTTACCGTCAGCGGGGATAGATTTAGATTTCTGGACCCGCGCCTGCGTGATGAGCGTATCGGTGAAATAAAAAAATCAACGTGGTTCCGCGATCAGTATAAGAATCCACACGAATCCAAGCATGCCATAGGAGAAATTCTTGGTTGGTTTGATAGGGCGGGTTTTGATTTTGTGTATGGCATTCCTAATCCAAAAGTCGGAACAGCTTTTTCCCCGGATGACAAGATTTTTTCGATTTACAAGTCGGGTACGAAACTCGATCATTTTTTAGTCGAGCTTATGATGGTTTTTCAAAGCAGCAGGGAGGGCGGTTTTTTTGTTATGATTGGTAAAAGGAGGTAGGGACTTTGTTCTGGAGCATGTTTAAAGAACCAACAACTTTAGCAATATGAATAAGGTATTAAACGTATGAACAGCGCAGTTCGAGATCTTCGCAATTTTGGCGTGGTTTTGGGTCTTATATTTACGGCTCTCGGTATTTTATTTTTATGGCGGGGGCAGGAATTTTGGAGCGTGTTTATGTGGATCGGTGTTATTCTTGTTCTATGCGGAGTTGCCGCGCCGCGAATTCTCCGTTTGCCCCAGCGGCTCTGGATGTTCTTCGCTGTTATTCTAGGGGGGGCGATGACAAGGATTATTCTCGTCATATTTTTCTACGCGTGTCTCATTCCGCTCGCGCTTGTCCTCCGACTGTTCGGGAAACGGTTCCTCGTGCACGGTTTCGACTCCGCTGTCGGAAGTTATTGGCGCATCCGCGAGATAAAGGCCGCCACTCGGAAGGATTTCGAGAAGCAGTTTTAATATATCCAATACCTTTCCGTGAGGTATTAAACCCCGCTGGAATGACGTGCCTTGTTATTCGAACGTGCGTAAAAATCCGAGGTACTGAATAGATGTTTCTTCTCGTGTATAATCAACTCATGCGAAAACTTTATATTCTCAAAGAGCTGTTGGAGTTTTTGCGGGCGCGCAAAAAATGGTGGCTTGTGCCGCTTGTGCTGTTTCTGGTTCTTATTGGAGGGTTGATCTTCTTTTCGCAGGGATCAGCGGTGGCTCCATTTATATACACCATTTTTTAAATTGTTTCCCTTGTTTTCAACGCCCCACCCAAATGTAGTTGAATCTCCTATAGCTGCTATGCAGTATGCGTGATACGGTTTTGTGCTTCGCTTTTTCCGCAAACGGCTGCTTAAGATGAATATTGATAAAAAAGCGTCAACGTATTGGACCATAAGGAATTCGTAAAGCTATCAGAAAAGAAGATGGTGGAAAAGCAATTTTAGGATGGATTGTAGTAAATTATTTTTCTTTGATTTGGCTATATTCGAAACCCCACCCAAAAAGCTTAGTGCCGTTACTCGAACGCCGGGGTGGGACGAATTTAATTCCGCTTATGTTTTTTGAGAGAGGAATAAGATGATTTTGGAGTAAATAGTTGTAAATCTTGTAAGCAATTAAGGCATTTCCCATAGGGTTTGGATGCCAAATATCGGAATCGTGTGCAAAAGTAGTTGCAGACGTGCCATCGATTGCGAAATCTTTTAAAAATGGAAACATGTCTATAGCGCGCAAACCTTTTTTCTCAGCCATTGTTTGGAGAAGTTGATTGACATCTATGATTCCTTTGGCAACGTTCTTTTCCCATGGTTGCCACACCGGCAGTATTACCATTACAACTGGAATATTTTTTTTGCGTGAGAAATCAGCGATTTCTCCAAAGAATTCATCGGAAGCTTTCCAGCCGGAAGCATTTTCTTGGTACCTTTCTTTGGGTGGAGCATCAGGATAATTAATAGGCATAAACTTTTTTTTGAAACACATGAAGAGATTGGAATTCGAGAGTAAAAAGCCCACAACCTTGGATGGGGGCAAGACATATGTCGGGGGATTGTCGTCATCTATGAGCCATCCCATAACAACCAAATCCGGATCGTATTTCATGATTTTTTCTTTGAGAACAACGAGTTTTTGCTTCCCGTTATATCCAGGAACGCCGAAATTTATTACATCAACGTTTTTACCGCGCCATTGGTCTTTTAATATATCCTCGAGAATTTTGGGATAGGTTCCATTATTTCCAACGCCCCACCCGAATGTAGTTGAATCTCCTACGGCTGCTATTCGGTACGTGTTAGGAGGTTTTGGCACGGCGTACTCGCGATCAGCCCGTATTCCATCAGCGTTGATCTTGGCTGCCGAATAGCCAAAATCGTTTACGTCTTCTCCATCCGCTTTCTTTTCGGCCAACGGTCGCAATTCGACGACGAGATCTGGATTGTCTGACAACTTATAAAATCCGCTTGTGCTGGCGCCCAAATATTCTTTTCTAAATTTATTAAAATTACAAATGTCGGTCGAGGTGGCTGATGTATAGATTCTTAAAACAACTTCAGTAGTGCATGAAAAAAAGACAAGGGCAAGCAAAGAAAGTGAAAAATTGACCAGCAGGCTCTTTGATTTTCGGTTTGTCATTTTCCTGATAAGTTAATACTATCATAAGAGAATAAATAAAAATTAAATTGTAAAAGATTTTTGGGAGTTTAGGTCAAATTACATTCATGCGCATACTTATTACGGGCGGCACAGGTTTTATTGGATCAAATCTCGCAATTGAGCTTTTCCGAGGTGGCAACGATCTTGTAATTATCGGCAACGATGCGGAGCAGAAAATCCCGAATTTTAACGGGAAGTATATGCTTGGCGATTTGGCGGCTATTGATTGGAAACAAATCGGAAGAGTCGACGCCGTGTTCCATGAAGCCGCGAATAATGCGACTACGGATTTTGATCGGAAAAAAATGTTTGCGGTGAACGTGGAGGCGTCGAAAAAACTTTTCGACCGCGCAGTCGTTAATGGATGCAAAAAAATCATATACGCTTCTTCGACCGCAGTGTATGGCGATATGCTGCCGCCGTACCGCGAGATCGGGCCGTTTAATCCATTGAATCCATACGCGGAATCCAAACTTGCGCTTGATGAGTTCGCTATGGATTTTGCGAAAAAGAATTCCGGCGTGATTATTGTAGGTTTGCGGTATTGCAACGTGTATGGTCCTCGCGAAGACCATAAAGGTATGCGCGCGAGCATGATTTATCAATTGGCACAGCAGATGAAAGCGGGCAATCCGAAAATTTTTAGAGACGGCGAGCAAAGGCGCGATTATATTTATATTAAAGATGTCGTGCGCTCAAATATGCTTGCGTTTTCGGCGAAAGAAAGCTGTATAGTAAATTGCGGCAGCGGACGCGCGACAAGTTTTAACGACATTATAAAAATTTTGAACAAAATGCTCGGGGTTAACCGAACGCCTGAATACATTGAGAATCCATACGCCGATCGTTATCAAAGTTTCACTCAATGCGATATGTCGTTTGCCAAGGAAAAGCTAGGGTTTGAGTCGGAGTTTGATATCAAAAAAGGAATTCAGGATTACTACGAAAGCGGATTTTTGACCGACAACTTATTATAACCTTTTGATTTTATCAATAATCGCTGTTGTTGATTTTCCCTTGTGGTATGGAATACGCACAAGTTTTGCGCCGATTTCGTCGAGCGTCGGCTTTTCTATAATTTCAGAAATTTTTCTATCCGCGCCTTTCGCATGAACATGTGGCCGGATTTTTTTGAGCCACGGGATCGGCGTGTCGGATTCGAAAATAAAAACGTAGTCCACCGGTTTTAGCGTGGCAATAATTTCCGCGCGTTCATGCGCTTGGATAATCGGCCGGTTTTTGCCTTTATATCTTTTTACGGATGCGTCGGAATTTATGCCGACAATGAGAATATCGCCGCACCTTTTCGCGACCTCAAGGTTGCGGACATGCCCGACGTGAATAACGTCGAACGCGCCGTTTGTCGTCACAACGGTTTGACCCTTTGTTCTTGCGCGGCGCGCAATAGCAATGATTTCATTCAAGCTTTTTATCCTCCTCTCTTTATTAGCCATATATTGAATTGTAAGTTGAATTTTATAGTTTCGCAAAAGGGATTCTCGACCGCAACCAAGAATTATGATATTTTTATCTTATGGGAAGCGCGGAAATAATCAATGCGGCATTTACTAGAAATTCAGCCGTTCTCAAGAAGAGCATCGAGATAATTTTGCCGGACGTGCGAAAGGCGGCGGAGATTCTTTTGAATGTTGCGCAAAGCGATAGGATAATGTTTGCCTGCGGCAATGGAGGCTCGGCTGCCGATGCATCGCATCTTGTGGGCGAATGGCTATGCCGCTATAAGAGCGATAGAAAGCCGCTTCGGGCAATCTCGCTTGCTTCGGAGCTCGCTGCCGTGACTGCAATCGCGAATGACTACAGCTACGAAGATGTGTTCGCGCGGCAGTTGCAAGCGCTCGGGTCTACTGGCGATGTTCTTGTCGCAATTACCACAAGCGGAAAATCAAGAAATGTAATTCAAGCTATTGATGCGGCAAAAAAGAAAAATATGAAAATTATTGTTCTCACTGGCGCGGGTGGAGCACATTTGCGCAATAGTGCGGATGTTGTCGTTGCGGTGCCGACTACGGAAACCGCCCGCATACAAGAGATCCACGAAATTGTTTTCCACTCGTGGTGCGAGTATGTTGATCAAAACTTAAATCTCAAAACTTAAATCTCAAAACTGTATGGCTCTTCTTTCTTCATACATTGATAAATTTAAAAATAAGAAAATTCTCGTCTACGGCGACGTGATGCTAGATCTTTACATTCGGGGCGATGTTGAGCGGATTTCACCAGAAGCTCCTGTGCCGGTTATAGTTGAGCGATCGCGCGAGTATGTTTTGGGCGGGGCGGGGAACGTCGCTGCAAATATCGCGTCGCTTGGAGGAGTCGTCACGCTCGTCGGAGTTGTAGGAAACGATGCGGAGGGAAAAATAATTCACGATGTATGCGCGAAATTCAGGATTGATGCCCGCCTTATCGTAGAGAGGGGGCGACCGACTGCCGTGAAGGCTCGAGCTGTTGCGAAGCGCCACCAATTGTTGCGGATCGATCGGGAGAGAGCAGGCGCAGTTTCGAAGGCAGCGGAGGAAAAAATAATTTCACGATTAAAAGGTTTAAAAAATATTGATGCCGTGGTTGTATCCGATTATGCAAAAGGATGCGTTGTGCCATCAATTATCGCATTTATAAAAAAGTACTTTTGGAATAGAAAGATAATCGCGGGTATTAAACCGGCTGGAGCGGCTTTATACGAAAATGTTGAAACGGTGGTTTTGAACCTTAAAGAAGGGAACGCGATAATCGGCATGTTTGGAGATTCGGACGCGGTGGCGGCCGATGTAGTCTCAAAACTCTCCGAAATGCTTAAATCTTCCGTTGTGCTTACTCGCGGGGAATATGGAATTACCGCGCTTGATAATAAAAGTGGAAAAATTTCCCATATTCCTACCAGAGCGGTTGAGGTTTACGATGTTACAGGAGCGGGAGATACCGTGCTTGCTTCTCTTGCGCTTATGTGTGCGAGCGGAGCGCCGCTTTCTCTTGCGGCGGAGATTGCAAATCATGCGGCGGGCGTAGTTGTTGGATTGGAAGGAACAGCAACGCTTACTTCCAAAACTCTAAAAAAAGTATTGGATCAAGATCGTAGCGGATAAGCAATGCACATTGTCTCGGAAACACTTCGGCTAGTATAAAAATTTATGGCGGAATCGATTTCATATTTAAAGTTTCTCGCTAAGAGGGGCGTAAGCGCATTCCGGTCGTTTTTGCTTTTATTTTTCGGCGGGCGCGTGAATACCGACGGATGGGAAGATAGAGTGCTTATCATCAACCTTGAGGCGCTTGGGGATCTTGTGGTATTTACTTCGGTTCTCAAGTATTACAAAAAGCGTTTTCCGGATAAAAAAATATTTCTTCTTGTTAAAAAAGGAATTGGAATCGAAACGATATTCAAGCCGGTATTTGCTGACGAAGTATTGCTTCTCGATTATCGGAAATTTTCTGTAAATCCTTTTTACGGAGTAGCGTTTATCAATTCACTTCGCAAAATCGGATTTAAAAAAGTTGTCAATCATGATTTCAGTTCTGCGGAGATAAATGGGAAGTGGATTGCTGCCGGCGTGGGCTCGGAGGAGGTGATCGGCTACGAGGGGCTGGGCGCGGAATTTACGCAGCCCTTCGATGTACATCAGAGAAAAAATCTCCACGTCGTAATGAATGCGATTTATCCTCGCTTCACGCATATCATTCCTTCGATTGATGCATCTGCAGGGCGCGTGCAGGAGTTTCCAAGCGCACTATGGCACTATGTCGCGATATATGAAGGAGCGACTTGGTTCAAAGAAGATGACTATTCGACATATATTCCGGCACCAAGCGTGCTATATAATTCCCAACTGGAGAAGGGTAAATATGCGCTTTTGGGAATCGCTGCAAGTGTTTCGTACAAGAGATGGCCACTCGATCGATTTGCGGAAGTAGCCCGTTTTTTGAAAGAGAAAAATATGAAAGTGGCAGTTACCGGTTCTTTGAGTGAAAAACCTTTGGCTGATCAATTTGCGTTGATGCTCGGCGGGGAAGTTGTAAATAAAGTCGGCCAGACATCCCTTAGTCAATTACTCGTGCTCATCAAAGATGCGGCGTGTGTAGTTACAAACGACTCATCGCTTGTTCATTTGGCAGTGGCTCTCAAAGTGCCGTCTGTCTGTGTTACTGGCGGTGGGCAGTTCGGCATGTTTTCCGACTACGGCTATTCCGACATTAATGCATGGATGTATAAAAAATCTCCGTGTTTCGGAGACAACTGGCGTTGCGGAAAAGGGCTTCCGGCAAATACTCCATCGCCGTGCGTTGCAAGTATACGCGTCGATGAAGTGATCGATAAAATTAATTCGATACTCGCAGCACCGAAAAAAAACCTGCGCGAAGCTAAGCAATTCAGGCTTGGTTCGATTGGCGAAAGCGCATCCCGATCTGACAGAAAAGAACACGCAAGAATCAAAGTGGTGTATTCCGGTATTCAGGCGGAAAATTATAACTCGAAGCGTTATCCGGGTTTCGAACACAACAATTTTTATTCGACACTCAAAAATATGAAGGATGTATCGGTCAAAGAGTATCCATTCGATACCATCGTAGGAATGGGGAAACGAAGGTTCAATGAAAAATTAATTGAATTTATTCGCGCCGAGAAGCCGAATCTTTTTTTCGCGTTTATGTTTTCGGATGAATTTGATCCGGCGGCGCTCGACAAGATAAAGAAATTGACGAAGAGCATCGCATGGTTTGCCGATGATCAGAGAAGAATCCACAACTATTCCCGTTTTTGGGCGCCACATTTCACTAAAGCGGTAACTACATGGTCAAAAGGGCCGGACACATACGCGCATTACGGGATTAAAAACATTATTCGTTCGCAATGGGCATATCGGGCTCAAGCGGTGCGGGCGGAAAACGTGCTTCGCGATATTGACGTGAGTTTTATAGGTCAGCGCACCGTTGCTCGCGCAAACGTTTTAGACAAGCTTCGCAAGGCCGGAATTGATGTTTTTGTCCGCGGTTTTGGCTGG
>JBBTYG010000035.1:0-4341 GCA_038061855.1 Patescibacteria group bacterium
CCGTTGAAGACGAAAGGTTTTATGAGGAACCTGCGTTTGACTGGAAAGGAATTGCCAGAGCTCTGATCGTAAACATACGCCACGGACAAGCACGCCAGGGCGCATCGACCATCACTCAGCAATTGGCGAGAAACGCATTCCTCACCGCCGAACAAACAATCAGCCGGAAAATAAAAGAAATTATTCTGGCCACGAGAATAAACCAATACTATACAAAAGACCAGATACTCGCTCTCTATCTCAATGAAATTCCTTATGGAGCTACGACCTACGGCGTTGAAGCAGCAAGCGAAGCATTTTTTGACAAGCACGCGAACGAATTAAATCTGGCCCAAAGCGCGGTCATTGCGGCACTTCCAAAAGCACCGAGCTATTATTCCCCGTGGGGAAGCCATGTAAAGGAACTACTAAGCCGGCAACGAGTAGTTTTAAAAAAAATGTTTGACCTCGGAAAGATAACTGAGAAAGAATACGACGAGGCGCTAAAATTTAAAATATTATTTTCATCGCAGGGAAAAGAAATAAAAGCTCCACATTTTGTGATGAATGTTCAAGAATATTTGGTTCAAAAATACGGCGAGGATCTCGTTCGCAAGGGCGGCCTCCGAGTCATAACAACACTACAGTGGAACCTCCAGCAAGCCGCCCAAAAAGCGGTTTTTGATGGGGCAGAGCGAAATGAAAAACTGTATGGGGGCACGAATGCCTCCCTGGTCGCAGAAAATCCGAAAACAGGAGAGATTCTGGCGCTTGTCGGTTCAAGAGATTATTTCGACATAGCGAATGATGGTAATTTTGACGTCGCGACTCAAGGATTGCGCCAGCCTGGGTCCGCATTGAAACCTTTTGTTTATCTTGCCGCGTTTGAAAAAGGGCTTACTCCAGACACCGTTCTTTTTGATGTTCCAACGGAGTTTGCGGCGAATAATCCATTATGCCCGCCAGACCCAGACTTTGAAAACGAAAATAAAGAGTGCTTCCATCCTCAAAACTACAGCGGGGAGTTTAAGGGGCCTGTTTCTATCCGAATGGCGCTAGCCCAATCCATCAATATTCCAGCGGTAAAAGCTTTGTATATTGCCGGAGTGCGCGATGTGGTTAAAAAAGCGGCGAATTTTGGGCTAACAACACTATCAAGCCCCGATACTTACGGCCTATCTCTTGTTTTGGGAGGTGGAGCCGTAAGGCTGATTAATTTAGTCGACGCGTACTCCGTTCTTTCGCAAGATGGAATAAAGCACAAACAAGCAATAATCCTTGAAGTAAAAGATTCGAGCGGCAACGTTCTGGAATCTTACGAAAATGAGAGTGCGCGAATCACAAATCCGGAACCGGTTCGAGTAATAAACAGCGTTTTATCGGATACAGAAGCGCGCAGAGGGCTTTTTGGTGCCGGCGGGGTCGCGCTTACTACATTCACTGGCCACGACGTTGCGATCAAAACCGGTACGAGTAACGACTACCGTGATGCGTGGGCTATTGGATACACGCCATCGATCGTGGTTGGAGTATGGGCCGGAAATAATGATAACTCGCCTATGCACCGCCAGGGATCAAGCATTCTTGCCGCCGTTCCCATTTGGAACGCTTTCATGACAGAAGCTATTAAAAATATACCGCAAGATACATTCATAAAACCGGAATCGGTTGCGCCGGCCAAACATATTCTATCCGGAGATTATCTAAATAATAAACAAATACACACAATATTGTATTATGTTGACAAAGGAAATCCCCTAGGGCCTTCGCCTTCTTATCCGGAGGCAGACCCTCAATTCGTTAATTGGGAATTTGGTGTTCTCCGATGGGCACAGAACAACATCCCGGATTTTAAAGACTATAATCAAATAATATCTCTGGACGAAACAACTGAAACAAGTACGACAATTTCTTTTTTGGGAATGGAAATCCAAAAACCAACAGCTGGCCAATTCATTATAAACGACATCGAGATTAAAGTATTGATTACGAGCCGGCTTCCTCTGTCCCGCATAAAAGCGTATTGGAATGGGGTAGTTATGGATGAAATATTAACCCAAGAAACCAATTTTGAACTATTAAAGAATTATCCGCGTCCGCTAAACACAGCGCCTCAAAATGTATTGGAGATTGAAGCCATAGACCAAAATAACTATACGCGGAAAACGAGCGTAATCGTATACGGCCAATAGTTTTCCCGCCACATGGAATTCTTCGGTTAGGAGATTTACGCTCCTGTTATTGGTTTAAGGATATAAAAATACGATCCGTCGCCAGCAGACTTAATCTCTGCTGGGTCGCTCTCTCCGTTCATTCCCATAAAAACCTCTTCTGTTTTTATTGCTTTAAGCGCATCGGATACGTACTTCCAGTTAAACACAACCTCTTGAGCGTCTCCGTTTATTTTTCCCGAGAGGATATATTTATTGTCTCCAAGTGCGCTATTTTGAGACAAAATTTCAACTGTTTTTTTGTTTTCTTGAACTCGGAATTTTATCTCGCTGTTTTTGTTACTAAACACGCTTACGAGTTTTAACGCGTTTGTGAAATCATCTTTTTTAACGATTATTTCTGTCGCGAATTTTTTCGGAACTATCGCGGCATAATCGGGGAAGTTCCCCTCGACGAGGCGGGAAAGTATTTCCACTTCGTTTGTTTTAAAAAGAACTTGGTTTTCGTCGTGGTATACTCTTACGTCTTCCTCATCTTTAAACGCCCGGAGAATATATCCAACTGTTTTTAAAGGAACGAGGAGTTTGAAATTTTCTTTGTGATTAGATGTGAATTGCTCCGAGCTGATTGTTTTTTCCGATAACCTGAAGCTGTCGGTTGTAACAAACTTTAGGGAGGTAATTGAAAAATCAAAAAGCATGCTGTTCAGTTCCGGGCGTAAATCGTTCTGCTCCGAAGAAACAATGGCTTGTCCCACGGAGTTTTTTAACGTCGCCCCTTTTATTTCAATAAAAAGCTCTTGGTTTCTTATTTTTGGAGTGGGAGGAAATTCGTCTGGAGGAATGCCTTGAATAACTGCTTCGTAGTTATCCGTTTTTATTTCAATCTTGGTTCCTTTTTGCTCGATGTTCAACCTATCGTTTTGAATATTATTGATTATGTTTGAAAGTAGTTTTGTTGGCGCTGTATATTTTCCTTCTTGAATCACTTTTCCGGAAGCAGTACAACTAACCGCAATTTCTAAATTAGTTGATGTTATTTTTATTTTATTGTTTTCCGCCGATAATAAAACATTTTTTAAAATCGGGAGGTTAACGTTTTCACTTTCCACTTTTTCCACAACTCCTATAGCGTCGCGTAAATTATCTTTTATAATAATAAATTTCATAATAATACTATTTTATTAAATATTTATTGTTATTGGTTTTATTAAGAGACGGAAAATGGGGAAAACGCTTTTTTCGCTGTTAAATAAAAAGGTTTAAGCAGTTAAAGTTGTTGATATCGTGGTGATCAACTCTTAAAAATCAACTCTTTAATCATTAGTATTTTTTGGTTTAATCCCTGGTCCCGATTTATTTCTCTATTAATTTTCTCATATGAGTGTATTGCTGTTGTATGGTCTCTACCCAACTTCTCCCCAATATATGGGTAAGATAGGTCCGAGATATCCCGAAGAAGATACATAGCGATTTGACGCGGCTCCACAACCTCTTTCCGTCTATTGTGGCTTATGATGTCCTCAATAGAAATATTGAAAAAACCAGCAACCGCTTTTAGTATTTGATTATCATTAACGCGTTTCGAAAGATTCTGAACCGATTTCTCAAGTATCTCCTCTGCTAATTTTTCCGTTATATCAGTTTGCTTTTTCTCTTGCGTAAATAGAATTTTTTTCAACACGCCCTCGAGCTCACGAATGTTTCTTTTCACCCTCTTTGCTATAAGATCAACAACGGCGTCGCTCAATCCTCTATTCATCTGCTCTAACTTGCTTTTTATAATTGCGACGCGCATTTCATACTCAGGATACCCAATATCAACAATAAGCCCGCCCTCGAACCGCGATCGCAAGCGTTCTTCGAGTGTAGGTATTGATTGAGGGGGCCTATCTGAAGATATTATGATTTGCTTGTTTGTCTCATAAAGCGCGTTGAAAGTATGGAAAAATTCTTCCTCTGTTTTTTCCTTCCCGCCGATAAATTGAATATCATCAATAATAAGCACATCAACATCTCGGTATTTTTTCTTCATATCCTCCATTCGTTTATTTCGGATTCCCCACACTATATCGCTCGTAAATTTTTCGGACGGTACGTAGGATGGTTTTATTTTTCCCCCGGAATGCGTCCAAATTTCATTTCCGAGAGCTTGTATGAGATGAGTTTTTCCCAAACCAACGCCGCCGTA
>JBBTYG010000036.1:0-5660 GCA_038061855.1 Patescibacteria group bacterium
GCGAGGCGGATACTCTCGATTCCTTGATATTTATTGCGATCATTGCGGAAAGAAAGTTTTTATCTATCAAAAAGACGGCCTGGGCGAACTCAAACGGCTGTATCTCGATAGAATAATTTCGGATAAGCCAATTAAATCGAACTCTTCTCTCGAGTGCCCCCATTGCGGCCGTTAGTTCGGCATTTTTTACATATACCCCAAAGAAAAACGTCCGGTATTTCGGTTGTTCGCAGGAGCGATACAAAAAAAGATTATGAAAAGAAAGACCCCGACCAGTTGACCCGGTCGGGGTCTTTTGAGAAGCTATCAGTGTTCGCCGATAACTGCGAGAGAGTATCCCGCCTTGTGTTGTTGTTTTTTCTCCCGATGTCAGGAGTTCTTGTGTACGTTGTTCAGCTTCCGGTGCTTGCTCCGTTTGAGGAGTTTGTTTGCCTTTTCCAATTCGTCCTCGAAAAGAGCCCAATCAACAACTGGCGCCAGCATTGCCGACACTCGATTGTTTCTGGTCATTCCTCGTTTGATGTTGTTTAAGAGGACAATGAGCCATTCCTCTGGGTCGGGAACTTTTTCCTGTCGTCGCCGCGCGGCATCCCGGGATATTTCCCGAGCCAGCTTTTCTATCGGTTTTGGAATCATAGTATTTCTTTCCTTTCGGTTATTGTTACTTTTGTTTTTGATTTTTTGATGACGTTAAGTGTCACGCCAAAAAGACTCATCACCCAAATTTCCTCTTCCAGTTTACCTGTTTTGAGCACCTCTTGCGAGAACTCTCTTACGAGATATGCGAAGATGAATAGGGCGCAATCATCCGTCCATTTGATGGTCTCGCGGGCAATGGCCGTGAAATGCTTCTCGACGAACTCTCGTTTCGCGTCGTCAACCCACGGGGCATGGTTCGCCATATATTGCGCCTTATGCGCTTCGTCCCACACTGCCTCGCCGGATACGAACCCTCGGGCGGTGATGGCATAGTAGAGGATGGAACGAAGAACATCGATGCAATTTTCCCGTTCCGCCACCCTTGAGTATCTGCTCTTGAAGCGGAATATGAGGCGGATGATTTGCGTTCGTTCTTCGTAGACTTTCTCGCCTTTGAAAAACATGCCATCCACTTCGTCTATAGACCAGCCATGAAACTGCGAGACGTATGCGTCGAAGCGCCTGCGGGCTCCGGCAATGGTCGGTGTGCGAATCTCGACCCGTTCAGTAGGAGGAGTTTTATACCAATCGGGGTCAAAAAGATTCGGATAGAGGGCGAGCTCCGTGAGAAGTTTTTGGGCATATCCTTTGAAGTACGCTTTGATTAGTTTTATATTTTTCCCGTTCTGTAGCGTATTAAATATCCCTGCCTGAAACTCCGCTTTCTTCGGAAAGTACACTTCCACAAAGAGCCCTCGTTCCCCACGGGCAAATGGGTACATGGTTTGTTCGATTTTCATATCGGCTTTCCTTTCGTTCTGATTATTATTTCGTGTTATCAAGGTTTACTGTCCACAATGTACTTGCAACTGGGGCATGCGTCAAGGCGTCCATTGTATGTTGAGCATTCGGGCGATGCCGCATATAGAAAAATTAACTTGGGCACAGTTTGCAACTCTCCCGAGGGAAAGTGGAATTACCCCAGAGAACCCTGATCGAGAGAGTTTTGCAATGATACACAAACAGAATACGTCTGCAAAAAAATTAATTGAGCAATACTATTTTCATTTCCGAGTTGAACAGAAAGGGTTATTTCGTGTATTCGGTTATCAGAGAGATCAATTTTTCTGTATAACTCATATTGATTATCAAGGTAAAATCCACCACTCTTAATTTATTATTGGGAGATTTGCTACGAAAATGTAGCCTTTGTGTTCCCTAATCTTGGTTCCAACAGCGTCCACGAGGGCGCGCAAAGTAACTGTAGATGGGGGTGCTGTTTTGATATACTCTAAACATGAAGAAGAAAGTACAAATACTCATGATTCATGGTGGTATGACTTTTAAGAACAAGGCAGATTATTTACGTTTTTTGAAAACTCGACAAATTTCAATAGAGAAAAAAATAAAGTGGGGCGAGGAATATTTGGACAAAGAACTTGGCAAGGGGTTTGAAATAATTAGACCTCGTATGCCTTTGCAAGACGATGCCAAGTATTATGATTGGAAGATATACTTTGAAAAACATATCCCGTATTTGAGAAATAATATAATTCTAATAGGAGGTTCGTTGGGCGGAATCTTTCTTGCAAAATATCTCTCTGAACATAAGTTTCCTAAAAAGATACTATCAACTTATCTAGTCTGCCCTCCTTTCGATAATACAGTTGTAGGGGAAGATTTAGTTGGTGGTTTTAAGCTTAAATCTGATCTATCTTTAATTGAGAAAAATTCAAGAAATCTATATCTGTTATTTTCAAAAGATGACGATATTGTTCCAGTCTCTCAAGCCGAGAAATATAGGAAGAAACTGAAAAACGCGAAAATTATTGTCTATAAGAGCAAAAATGGGCATTTCAAGATTTCTAAGTTTCCGGAAATTGTCCGGATGATTAAGAATGATGTTAGAGGAAGGTGATTTTTAGGAGATGTTAAGAGTGTTGATACATCATTTTTTATCAACAAAAATTTCGAATTCCGTTGGATATTTATCCACAGTTTCAAACTTGCGCGGTTTTTTCCGGTGTATACTTAATTTTGTGGTCACTATTCTGCGGCTATTTTTTTAAGCAAGAAATGAATTGCAAATATTACTGCGGTACATGCGACGAACATTATTTTAGAAGGTATACAAACGTAAACGAGAAGCATGATAAGTGCGGGGAGTTTTCATCTATTGTGTGGGGAGCTAGCGGAGCGGTTCCAAACGATCACGCAGATTCGCGTTCTGCCGATGGAGATGAACATTTTTCGCACTAGTCCGCGTTGTTTTTAATCGTTCGGCAATAAGACAACTCTTTGTTTAAAACACAAGGCGCATACTGCGCTTCGAAGTTTAATGGTGTATACTAAAAGTAGTCGACCACATAAAATCTTACAGAATGTTACAGCAACAAATCTCTGAATATGCGAAGGCGCAGTTAGGGTTGGGGATAAGCGAAGAAGTTATACGAAGCGCTCTGGTTGACGCTGGGTGGACGGTTCAGGATGTTGATGATTCAATAAAAAGCGTTGCGCAGAAAAATGCGATGGAAGCCGCACATCCCGCTTTTTCCACTCCTGTTTTCAAAACCGGCACGCAGCCTAGCAGTTCTTCGTCCCAATCAATAAATCTAAATAACCTTTTCGGCGGTGGCGGAAAGAATGAAGTTTCTTTTGCTGCGACAGCCGACTTATCAAAGGCAAAAATTTCTGAAGCCTCGACGGAGGCCGCCAGTATCGTTTCTTCGAAGAAGGTTGATACTCAAAAGTTTTCCAATCAGAAAGCACAAGGCATTTCAAAAATTGTTGAAATTGCGGTTGCCGTTGTTGCGCTTGCGTCGACTGTGGCAGCAATCTTTCTATATGTGAGCAACAATAAATTAGCCGATCAGGTTGATACTCTTTCCACGGATAGCGCCGCGGCGCGCTCTTCATCCGAAACATTGTCGGCTCAATTAACCAGCCTTACTGCGTCAAAACAGGATGTTGATAAAAAACTTAATGAAGCTCTAAAGGAAATGGAACAGTTGCATTCAGAGCTTTCGTTTTTCGTCGCTCAGGACGCAGTTTCGGGTGACGGCGCCGTGACAGTTCAGCAAGTAGCGTTTTCTCTTCGTGGCGCATTGGCAATAGACGACAAACTGCAATATTCTCTTACTAGCTCGAATGGACTTAATGTATTTATAAAGAACTCAAAAGCGCAGAAAGTTGACTCTGCGCTCAGGCCCTTAATTGGCGAACAGATCGAGATTTCTGGAACTCACGCGCCGCTCTCTAGGGATGTTACTGTTTCTGCCGTCAATGGGACGTCTCTCTAGTAGATCTAGTTATCCGCCAGCACTACAGAAAAGTTCTTTCATACAGCTTGCCGAGCCCGAGAATATCTGCTTCTCGGAAATGTTTTCCTATGAGCTGAAATCCAACCGGAAGTTCTTTTGTCGCGAGTGCAGATGACGGTTTTGTTGGGATAGAGATCGCAGGCAGTCCCGCTAGATTCACGGAGCCAGTGAAGACATCCGACAGGTACATCGCGAGAGGGTCGTCTATTTTTTCTCCGATCTTGAATGCGGTCGTGGGCGCAACCGGAGACAGAATGACATCCACATCAGCGAATGCCTCATCGAAATCCTGCTTAATGAGCATTCGCGCTCGTTGCGCCTTTTCGTAATACGCGTCGTAGTAGCCGGAAGAGAGCACGAATGTGCCGAGGATGATTCTGCGCTTTACTTCCGGTCCGAATCCAGCGCCACGTTGTTTGAAATATATTTCCTGAAGATTTGAGATCCGTCCGGACGAATGTCCGTTCGGGCTGGTTTGAGATTTGAGATTTTCGTTTCTCCCATATCGGATTCCTTCGAATCGCGCCAGGTTTGAGCTTACTTCCGCAGGCATGCTGAGATAGTAGCAGGGAATCGCATATTTCGCGTGAGGAAGGGATATTTTTTTGAACATGAATTTCAACGCTTTGAATTTTTCTATTACCCGCTCGATTTCCGAGGAAACTTCTTTGCTCAATCCTCCAGCAAAATATTCTCCCGGCAGGCCAATGGTAAGAGCGCGCAATGTTTCCGGACTCGTGTTTTCAAAATCCTCAAATTCCGTTTCAGCGCTTGTCGCGTCGAGCCGATCTTTACCTGTGATTGCGCGGAAAAGAATTGCCGCGTCTTCGACGGTTTTTGTGATCGGACCGATTTGATCCATGCTTGATGCCATTGCGATGAGGCCGGAGCGTGAAACCGCGCCGTATGTGGGTTTGAGTCCCACTACGCCACAAAAGGAAGCCGGTTGGCGAATCGAGCCGCCGGTGTCGGAACCGAGCGCCGCGATCGCGAGATCGGCGGCTACCGCGGCCGCAGATCCGCCTGACGAGCCTCCTGGGACTCTGGTGTGGTCGTGCGGGTTTCTCGCGATTTTAAAAGCAGAATTTTCGGTTGACGCGCCCATTGCAAATTCGTCCATATTGGTCTTTCCGATAAATATCGCATGCTCGTTTCTAAGCTTGCGGACTACCTCGGCGTCATAACTTGCTCGGTAGTACTCGAGTATTTTTGATGCTGCGGTTGCCGGCAAGCCTTTAATCAAGATATTGTCCTTAACGGCAAGCGGAACTCCCGCAAGAAGACCGATGTTTTCTCCTTCGCCGATTGCGAAATCCAGCGCTTCCGCGTCTGCGAGCGCACGTTCTTCGTTCAAACTCAAATACGCGCCTAGTTTCCCATCAGCCGATTTTATTCGCGAAAAATAATCTTTCGCGACCTCAATAGCGGAAAATTTCTTTTTCGCGAGCCCGTCGTGGAATTTTTTTATCGTAAGATTTTCTGTCATGGCTCGAATACTGGAGGGATTTTAAGCAAGCCACTTTCTGATTCGGGAAAAATATCGACTCCTTCTCCGCGATTCGTTTCAAGCGGTTCATCATCGCGAAATGCGTCTTTGAGATGAGTTCCGCCTGTCATTGGCACAACGGCTGACGTATCGAGCGCTCGAAGTTCTTCAAAATAAGCGAGTATTTTTGAGAGGTCGGCCAAAATTTTTTCTTC
>JBBTYG010000037.1:0-2767 GCA_038061855.1 Patescibacteria group bacterium
TAAGCAAACTTTCCGCAGAAGAAGCGAAAGAAAAGCTTTTTGAGCAGGTTCGGGAAAAACGGTCGCAGGACCTTGCTGGACTTTTGCAGAAAGTTGATAAAGAAAGCAAGGATCAGGTTGAGAAAAAATCAGTAGAAATTATTACAACTGCTTTGCAGAGGTATGCGCGGTCTCATGTGTCTGAAATGACGACGACGGTTTTTCCTCTGGCAAACGAAGAATTTAAAGGAAAAATTATTGGCCGCGAAGGAAGGAATATTCGCGCTCTTGAGCAAGCGACTGGAGTTGAGTTTGTAATCGACGAAACTCCGGACGCAATTATTATTTCGTCGTTTGATCCGTACAGAAGAGAAATCGCCCGCCTTGCTCTCGATAAGCTCATTAAAGATGGCCGGATTCAGCCTGCAAAGATTGAGGAAAAAGTTGAGGAAGCAAAAACGGAGATTATGGAGCGAACGCAAGAAATAGGCGAGCAAGCCGCTCAAGATGTCGGTGTGTTCGATTTGCCGAAGGAAATCCTCCAACTTTTGGGCAGGCTTCACTTTAGAACGAGCTATGGGCAGAACGTGCTGAATCATTCAATAGAGATGGCATACATCGCGAGTATGATGGCCGCAGAACTTGGGCTGCATGTTGAAATCGCTAAAAAGGGAGCGCTTTTACATGATATTGGGAAGGCGATTGATCACGAGGTTGAAGGTACGCATGTCGAGCTTGGCAGAAAAATACTGAAGAAATATGGAATCAATGAAAAAGTCATCGAGGCGATGCAATCGCACCATGACGATTATCCATACGCGAGTTCGGAAGCGTATGTGGTGACCGCCGCGGACGTGCTTTCTGCCGCGCGGCCCGGGGCCCGCCGCGGGACTCTTGAAAATTACATAAAACGGCTGGGTGATCTCGAGAAAATTGCCATGGAGTTTCCTGGCGTAAAAAACGCGTATGCGATCGCCGCCGGTCGCGAGCTCCGCGTATTCGTACTTCCGGAGAAAATTGATGATTTCCGAGCTCTTGAGCTTGCGCGCGAGATTGCGAATCGCATTCAATCTGAGCTAAAGTATCCGGGTGAGATAAAAGTGAATGTTATTAGAGAAATTCGGGCCGTGGAATACGCGAGGTAACTAAATGGAAACGGTAACTAACCGGAAACTAATAATTGATAACTTAAAACTCAAAACCCTTTACCTTTTTAGATTTAACCTTTAAACTTAACCACATGTTCTTAAAAATCTCAAAAATATTTCTGTATATTTCCGTTTTAAGCGTCCTTGTTGTGATGACATCGACATTTTTCCCGTTCATCGGAGGAAAATACTATTTCTTCAGATTTTCCGTCGAACTTGCCGTAATATTCCTGCTTTTTTGGTGGGCGTTTGAAGCGAAAGAAGGCGAATTAGCGGCAAAGTTTAAGCGCGTGTATGAAAAGCCGCTTTTTGTGGCAATCTCTTTTTTTGTTCTTGCCTTCCTTTTAGCCTCCATTTTCGCGAATGACCCGCATGCCGCGTTTTGGTCTAATTTCGAGCGCGGAGAAGGCGGATTCCAAATGCTTCATTATTACGCGTTTTTTGTTCTTGCCGCTCTCTTTCTCGATAAGAAAGAAGATTGGGAAATGATGTTTTTCGTTTCTCTCGGAGCATCGATGCTTATGATATTGTATGGAGTAGCAGCTAATTTGGGATTAGATGTAAAAATTAATAAAGTTTTGGCGAAGTTGGGGTATGGTTTAAATTTAATCAGTCCGTATCAAGGGGGGTCGCGGCCCGAAGGATTATGGCTTCGCCTTACGGAAGCTCGCTTTCAGGGATCGCTTGGCAATCCAGCGTATGTTGCGCCATACCTTCTTTTTTCAATTTTTTATGCGGCATGTTTGTGGTGCTCAAAAAAATTGAAGAATGTCTGGGCCAACGGGTTTCTTTTCGGCGGACTTATTCTGGTTTTTCTCTTTTTCTTCCTGCTTAGCCAGACAAGAGGAGCGTTCTTGGGTCTCGGGGCCTCGGTTCTTGCTTTTTTGCTATTCGCCTCTTTTTCAATAAAGAAAATCAGAAAGCAGATTCTTATCTCGCTCATAGCCGTGGTGCTTCTCGGGGGCGGCTTAGTTTATTTTAGAGATTCCGCAATTGTGAAAAGCATTCCTGGGAGCAGAATTTTTTCAATCTCTTTTTCGGAAGACACGATAAATACTCGCGTGTGGACGTGGGGATCCGCGTGGAAAGGATTTAAAGAAAGACCCATTTTCGGTTGGGGACCGGAGAATTTCAGTCCAGTATTTGACAAGTATTTCGACACCCGACATTTCGTTCCGGGAAAAAATTCCGAAACCTGGTTTGATCGTGCGCACAGCGTCATTTTCGACTATCTCGCGGAAACGGGGGCGCTCGGCTTTCTCGGATATATGTCGATGTTTATTGTTTTATATTGGGAAATGTGGAAGGTCTTCAGGAAGGAGCGTCTGCCTGACGCGGCGGTGGGGTCCGCTTTAATCCGCGCGGCAATGGTAGGATTGCCTATAGGATATCTCGTGCAAGGAGCAGTGCTTTTTGATGTATTGCCGATCTATGTAAATCTGTTCCTATTCTTCGGATTCGCGTTTTATTATCTTTATTCCGTACCCCGTCAAACGCATTCAGCGTCGCATGGCGTGCATCATCATGCAGCCGAAAATAATCATCATGCATAGAAACACTAAAATCATGTGTGCCTCAATCGGAGCACTGATTGTGCTCGGTGTCGCGTTCTACGGTAATTTTTTGCCGTTGCGGAAGTA
>JBBTYG010000038.1:0-3216 GCA_038061855.1 Patescibacteria group bacterium
GCAAGGAGAAGTGCCGTCAGAGACAAAGCCCACAGAAACTTACTTGTTTTCATTTTATTTTTAAATTGTCAAAGCTGGGTATTCACCCACTTTTCGCAGCGTTAGTGCCGCAAAAAAGCTGTTTTGACGCTAGTTGATTTATAGCAAAGTTTGATTTCTTTGTCAATTAAAAATTGACAAAGAAATCAAAATAATGTTATAGTTTCCAAGCCCTTTGAAAACATAGTAGGGTTTGATGGCCGAGTAAGCCATTGATTTTTTTAACCCTGCTTAACGACTGAAACGAAAAAATGAATACCCTCCTCACTACCGATCACGCGAAATTAGTCTCTGGATCAACGCTTACAGTATCAGAGGATCAGGAGCTTATCCGCCTTCTCCACGAAGTCCGGAAAAGCAACTGTCGCTGGCCAACGGAAGCCAGTATGCGCGCCGCCCATGGAGTCATTTCCTACTGGGCGCTCGAACTTGTGATTACTCGGGCCAGAGATCAAGGCACGGAAATTCTCCTCACCGTTTTCGACGGCGGCGTCGAAAAGTGGCGGGCCGAAAACTTTTGGCACATCCCTGGAGGATATAATAACCTGATGGATCAGGGAGAGCCGGGAAAAGAGATTCCACCGGATGGCTGGGGCATGAAGAGCATACAACCGGTCGCAAACCGGATCGCCAAGCGTGAGCTTGGGACGGATGTGCGCGTCCAAAGCATCCTCGATGTCTTCTGGTGGCCACGACGCGCCATTGACCAGTGGGAAGAGGAAAGAGGGCAACACCCCTACGGCACCCCGCTTTCGATCTACGTGGAATGCAAACTGTTAAGCGACTGCGCTGAATGGGAGAATCTGTTCTTCCCGATAAGCGCGCTTCCGTCGCCGATTGTAAAGCCCCACAAGGAATTCATCCTAGCGCACTTCTGCTAGGATCTGCAGGAACCGCAGAACAAATTCACCAACGCCTTCGAGCACCCAAGCTTGAAGGCGTTGCTACTTTTAGTCAGAAAATTCTATGAAAAACATGTAACATTTTATACGATCGTGAGAAATGTTACGCTTGACTATTGATCCCTTATTTTATACACTTCAACCATCATCATGCACAGCACATCATTAAACCTTCTTCTACAGTTCATTCTTAGACATCAACCAACGGTGGAGAATTCGCTTGTGTCCGCATTTACTAGACCCTAAACCAATATCCCATAAACCCTAGTTGATACAAGCCAGCTCTTCACCCGAAAGCTGGTATTGTTTTGCGCTAAAGCAAAACAATATAAAAACCCAAGGGTGGCGCATCACGCGCAGCAGCTCGTTCACAACTCAAAACGCCTATGAAAAAATCCGTAGTCGTATTCAGCTCGAAACGACAGCGCAGCCATCGCGGCCACAAAGGACCGACTCGACAATTCAGAACTTCGCCGACAAGAACTGTCGGGCAACAGTATGCGGTCACCTTCCCAACATCCGGCGATGGAGATGGACCAGGACTTGCCCAAGCCTTCGGTGGCGGACATGATGGCCATCATTGCCTTGATGGCCATCCGTTCGACCGCCTGATTCCGCAGGAAGAACTCCGCGCTGAACAGGCGAAATACCCGGGAGAATAGCCCGCGTCATCATATTCTTCCCCAAAAGACCTCTCGAAAGGGGGGTCTTTCCATTTTTGTTGGCGAAAAACGAACTTGACAAGCAAACCAACTCCGACGTAGTATCAAACATATGGAATTCAATAAATCTTCTTACTTCTTTTTTGGCTTCTTTTGGTTTAGAACCTCAATTTCGAGAGCTCGCCTTGCGCATGGTTAAATAATAACGAACGATACCCAAAACGAGCTCTCGACACCGAGAGCTCGTTTTGTTTACCCAGTACATCTCCCTGTGAATGCAGGAAGAGGGAAAAAATTAAAGATAGACCACTACGCCAACGCATGATTGACTAATCGGCGATGGTGTGGGGTTTTACTGGAGTAAAACAAAAAAACCGAAGCTCACTGACAAATCCAAACGCAGAAATCTGATGAAACATAAAACACCACTCAGAATAGGAGTAAGGGTTGAACTCAAAACCGACTTCGTGGCTGGAGGAGGCCTTGAACGCCGCTTCTACCCTAGAGGTTCCAGGGGCACGATAACGACACAAATTCATGAACACTGGGGCCAGCGGAGAGTGAAAACAGTTGAAATGGACTCTCCCAGCGGACAGATCGTCGCTCAACGAGAATGCCTCGCAGTGATCAGGCATGGAAGAAACGGAGGAGACTGAAATGTAAGCGCGCAGAACCGAAAAAAGGTCCTCGACACCCAATGTCAGAGGGCCTTTTATTTTTTCTTGACATAATCCCTCTGCAAGATATAGGATAATTCCATGCAATTCATTAAAGCCATAGCGATTATCAGCATTATTATTAACCAGCCCAACGGTGGAGAATTCGCTTGTGTCCGCATTTACTAAACCCTATCCAATAAACCCTAGTTGATACAAGCCAGCTCTTCACCCGAGAACTGGTATTGTTTTTGCGCGGATGCGCATGACAAACATAATCAGGGTGGTCCTTTGAAAATATATGAAAACAGAAGACCTAATGTGGCGCCACATGGGTATGGGATATTTTAGTGATGGCAAACGTGCGCGTAGAGAAGAAAGCGCGCTCGTGTTTGATTCGAAAGAAATGCCCAATGCCGTAGCGCGGGCACTGCATTCTCTCAAGAAAGGAGAGTTGGAAATGAGGAATAGAATGTCTCTTGTGATTTGGTGCTCGTGCGGCGAAGTTTTCCACTTCGAAAATTTCAACGGAGAGTTCGGGAGTGCGAAATTCGGATTCGGAAATTTCTCATTCTCCGCAAACTGCAAACATGACGGGCTTGTGCAATTCTCGTGGAGTCCATTCGATCCGAACAAAGAAGAAGAATGCCGGCATGGAAAGCACGCCATCACGTGCATTGTCTTTGAACGAACACTATGACCATGAAGCGAAACAAGAAAGCCGACCGGCAAAACCCGGCGGCTTTTCCTTGTTGTAGCGAAACGACATGCAGGAGTGCTGGACATTTTATTAATATGTCACCTGCGTACTAAACCAGAACGAAAAGTTGCCCTCACTACTTATTTATTGATAGAATTGAAACTGGAATGCAATCTCTAATCACAAAAGAAACAATACGGCATCTTGCGAAACTAGCACGCCTAGAATTAACCACCGCTGAAGAAGAAAAAATTTTG
>JBBTYG010000039.1:0-3394 GCA_038061855.1 Patescibacteria group bacterium
CATCAGGAAAACAGAGGTCTTGCCGCCGCGCGAAATACGGGAATTAAGGCGGCAAAGGGGGAATATATCGCGTTTCTCGACGCGGATGATATGTTTCTTCCGGAAAAAGTTGCGGAACAAGTTAGCGCGCTCGAAGCGCATCCGGACTACGGCGCGTGCTATTCAGATATCATTCATTTCGACGATCCGGCGGCGGGCGAGATGCCGTCGCGGTTTTACCATCACCGCTATCGATATCCCTCCGGTGATATATTTTCCGAATTGTTAAAACGCCAGTTTATAAACCCGCTTACGGTAATGGCGCGGCGCGATGTGTTCGAAAAATACGGGGCGTTCGACGAATCGTTGCGGCGTTCCGAGGATTGGGATTTATGGCTCCGCTTATCGCGTGCGGGAGTGAAGTTCTTATATCTTGATAAGCCGCTCGCGCATTACCGCGTTCGCCGAGAGGGTAATTTGTCTTCGCTTTCCGCAGAGCCGGATATGAAAGAAAAAAATCTTTTTCTTTTTTCCCGTTTAGGAGAAAAATTAAGCGACGAGGAACGCAAAAAATATGATTTTGAAAATGTTTTAAACGGCTTGCGTAAAAAGCGCGCGCTCGCGTATCTTATGGTTGGGGATAAGGCGAGGGCATTACTGCGCCCAGATTATTTGCCGCCGGCAATGAGGTTTTTTGTTCGCTTACTTCCCGCGAAGTTGCTGCAATACATTTTTGTATCTTTCCGTCGCTTAAAACATCGCCTTTTGCTTAAAAAACTGTAAACTAATAACTAATAACCCGTAACTGGCAACAATGACTAAAAACTTAGTACTAATAACAGGCGGAGCGGGTTTTATTGGAAGTCATACCGCCGATGCGCTCGCGAAACAAGGATATGCGATTCGGATTCTGGACAATCTGCAGCCTGCCGTGCACAAAGGCAGATGGCCAAAATACATTATTGGGAAAGGATACGAGCTTATCCGCGGCGATGTTAGAAAAAAGTCTGATTGGCTAAAGGCTCTTCGCGGCGTTTCGTATGTGTATCACTTTGCCGCGTATCAGGATCAGCGTCCGGATTTCAGCTCGTTTTTCCATACGAATACAGTAGGCACGGCGCTTTTGTACGAGGTTGCCGCGGCTAAAAAATTTCCGATTAAGAAAATCGTCATTGCTAGTTCGCAATTCGTATATGGCGACGGAAAATATCAGTGCGTCAATAACAAAAAAACATTTTACCCAGAACTTAGAACACTTCAGCAATTCGAGCGGAAACAATTTGATATATTGTGCCTGCATGGAAAACCAGCCCGTTTTTTCGCGTTTGAGGAGGACCAGCCGCTTATGCCGACAAACTCCTACGGCCTTTCAAAAGAGGCTATTGAGCGATTGGCTCTGCGATTCGGGAAAACGTACGGCATACCGACAACGATTTTGAGATATTCGATAGTCCAGGGCCCGCGTCAGTCTCCGCATAATCTGTACTCTGGAGCGTTGCGGATTTTCGTCACACAGGCACTCATGGGAAAGCCAATCACCGTTTTCGAAGATGGCAAGCAAAAACGGGACTTCGTGAATATACATGACGTCGTCGCGGCGAATCTCCTTGTACTCAAAAATCAGAAGGCGAATTTCGAAACCTTCAACGTCGGCGGGGGAATGGCATACACAGTTTTGGATTTCGCGAAACAAGTTTTTGGAGTCACGAATCACGAGTCATGGCTCAGAAGTCGCGAGTCAAAAGTTATTGGCAATAAGTCAATTCTGATTGGTGGTTTTCGGAGAACGGATACGCGAAACGCGGTTTCGGATATTTCGAAACTAAAAAAACTTGGCTGGAAGCCGAAGTATGACATAGAAAAGTCTATTTGTGATTATGTGGAGTGGTATAAAAAAGAACGGTTCTAATCATCGTCCAATCCACTGTGCTAACGAATTTTTCTTTTATAAACTTTTAATTCTGCTTAGTGTTTTGGTATTAATCACTTTTAGCTTTAAGATATAAGCATGAGTGACGCGGAACAAAAAGAATGCCTTAGCTGCAAATCTCTCCGTGGTGAGGAATCTCTTTCTCCGGGACAAACTATCTACTCGGGTAAATTTTGGCAAGTTGAGCATGCATATCCGACTTCATTAAGGGGTTGGTTGGTGTGCGTCTTGAAGCGTCATGCGAGCGCCCTCCACGAACTCACAAAAGAGGAGTTTATTGAGTGCGCCGAAATACAACATGCCTGCGCTAAGATTTTTCGCAGTATGTTGGAATGCGAAAAAGAATATGTCGCTTGTTTTGCGGAGGGAGTTGGATTTAATCATATCCATTTTCATATAGTCGCCCGTCCAAAGAATTTATCAGAAGAAGCGCGAGGCCCAAAAGTTTTTACACTTTTAGGCAAAACCGCCGCGAATCCTGTTCCGGAAAAAGAAATCAAGGATTTTTGTACAATGCTCAAAAAAGAAATCGGAAACTTTTTTATTGACAAGGGTATGTAATGGTTATATGTAGTTATGGACAGCCAAAACAAGAATGCACGTTGAAAGGATAAAAAATGAATACGAGAATAGCAGTAATTGGTGTAGGAGGTAAAGGAATGCGACTAGGAAAGTTTGATGTTCAAAAGTGTTTGATCCCTATCGAGGGGAAGCCGATAGTGGAGTACGTCATCGAAGGATTACATGCATGCGGAATCAAACTTATAATTCTACTTTCTGGTTTCCGTCATGATCAGGTGGCAGCATATCTTTCTGGTTTTACCCTAGAAGGTTCAACGCTTGCGTTGGTATACGGAGGTGTTGAAGGAGAAAATCCCGCAATCAGCCGACTCGAACCCTTCTTAAATGAGGAGTTTATCTATTTAGGCGGTGACTGTATTTTCCCTTCGAGCGCGATACAGAAACTTATCGCGTTCGCAGAGGATCGGCCGGACGATGTAGCGATTGTTGCAGTAGCGCCTCATATAGAGATGGCTCCTACTCACCCCTTTTTCATGGTTGCGGGCGAAAGAATAGAAGAGGTTGTCTTATCGACCAATCCGCTTGCCGCGCCGTTTACGGCCATGGGAATGTACTATATCAGACCAAAAGCTTTCCGATTTCTCAAGATGGTGGAACCCGGAAAGCTTGGCTCAGGGTTTCTTGAAAAAGCCATTGAAGCCGGAGAAGCGGCGTCGGTATGTTTCATTGGCACACCTTGGTTTTGCATACATACTCCGGAAGATCTGGAAAGATGGGACACCTCGGAAATGAGAAAACTTCTCTTAGAATCTTAATCTCGGATTCTCAAATCCAGCCTCTGCGCCAAACGCAGAGGCTGTTTCGTTTCTAGTAAAATGCTTTTCTAGATTGAGAGAGTATAAGCTTCTGGAGTTCGGTCTTTAAATACGCTTGTTTTGCCGCTGAATAATTATTCTGACATTG
>JBBTYG010000039.1:3404-11281 GCA_038061855.1 Patescibacteria group bacterium
GACAACACCTCTTCAATCGTTGTATTCTCAAGTCTATGATTGTCGTACGCGCTCCAATGAGGATTAGCTTTGTCGGCGGTGGGACGGACCAGCCGAATTTTTATCGGAAACACGGGGGCGCGGTGATTTCGAGCGCGATTGATAAGTATGTCTATGTGGTTGTGAACCGCACGCCGCTCATAAATAAAGTGTCCGCCAGGTATTCGATTTCGGAAACAGTTGACCATTCATCAAAACTTCAGCACACGCGCATCAAGGCAGCGCTTATGGATCTTGGAATCGAAAAAGGATTGGAAATCGCGTCATTTGCTTCGCTTCCGGCCAAAACAGGGATCGGTTCTTCTTCCAGTTTTTCGGTCGCGCTTATGAAAGCTCTTCACGCATATAAAGGAAAAAAAATTGATAAGCGGGAAGCGGCGGAAGCGGCTAGCAGATTAGAGATAGAACTTTTAGGAGAGCCGATCGGAAAACAGGATCAATACGCCGCCGCGTTCGGCGGTTTCAATGTGTTTACGTTTAATCCAGACGGGTCCGTTACTGTAGAACCGGTTCTGATTGACTATAAAAAGAGATTGGAACTCGAAGATCATCTGCTAGTCTTTTTTACCGGAATAACGCGGCATGCATCGAGCGTGCTTACCGAGCAGAAGAGCAATATAGATAAGACAACTGGATCGCTCAAGGAAATGGCGGCAATGGTGCCGAAATTCAAAGCGGGGCTCATGCAGGGCGATTTCGAGCGCCTCGGGAATTTGTTGCATCAAGGATGGCTCAAAAAGAAGGGGCTGGCATCCGGAATATCAAGTTCTGTAATCGATAATTTGTACGAGGCAGGAATAGCCGATGGCGCATGGGGCGGCAAAGTGCTTGGGGCGGGAGGAGGAGGATGCTTAATGTTCATCGCCCCGCTTGAGAAGAAAGAGGCTATCCGAAAAACAGCGTGGAGCGTCGCGAAGAAGAATAACCTCGCCGAATTCCAAGAGATACCGATAATATTCGTTCAGTCCGGGGCGGAAGTTTTATACAACGGGGACGAGTATGCGCAAAGCGCATAATTTCTAATTGCCAATTTTCAATTTCCAAATGAAAGACTACATCAAAAATTTTTCACAGAAAACGGAAGATGCGCTCAAAGCGTTGCCGCACGACGAAATCGCGCATGCATTGAATATTCTTCAGGGCGTATATGAGCGCGGCGGGCGGGTGTATGTGTTTGGCAACGGAGGCTCGCTCGCGCTCGCGACGCACTGGGTAGCCGATTTTAACAAGACGGTATTCGGTCACGATCTTGGCAGTGAGCGAAAACGTTTCCAAGCAATCCGAGTGCCTTCGACAGAGGAAGAACTTACCGCGTGGGCGAACGACGTTGGATATGACATGGTGTTTGCCGGTCCGCTCAAGAATTATTTACAGGATTCGGACATTGTGATAGCGATTTCGAGTTCCGGCAATTCGCCGAATGTTATTAAAGCCGTTGAATTTGCGAAAAAGCATCATGTTCCAGTCATCGGCCTTTCCGGTTTCGATGGCGGGAAATTGAATGAGCTCGCCGACGCGAAAGTTTTGGTTAAAACAGAGAAGGGGCAATATGGGGTTGTTGAGTCCGTGCACGGAGTGATTCTGCATCTTATGACAGAGTACTTCAAAGATTATTTTAAGCATATGGATAACAAATAACTTTTGAAAAGTTACATGTTTAAAGTTACTCAAGCCGTTATTTTGTCTGCTGGACTAGGTACGAGACTCCGCCCGCTAACCGACAATATTCCGAAAGTCATGGTGCCTCTATCGGGCAAGCCGCTTTTAGAACATCACATTCTCCAGTTCAAAAAATATGGAGTTTCAGAGTTTTTTATCAATGTTCATTATCTGCCCACGGTTATTACGAATTATTTTAGGGATGGATCGAAGTGGGGCGTGAAAATTGTCTATCATGTCGAAGGGAAAATTTTGGGAACTGCGGGCGGGGTGAAAGGGTTCGAGCGTCAGCTCGACGAGTCGTTTTTTGTCGTATACGGCGACATGTTCAGTTTGGTGGATTATTCGAAGATGAGCGAGACGTTTCGGGAAAAACCAGCGGACGCGCTTGGCATGATGATTGTCGGAGAAAATGACCATCCGCAGGATTCAGATCTCGTGGAGGTAAGCGATGATTTGAAATTTCTCAAAATATACTCCAAGCCGCACAGAGAATTGCCGGAAAAACGGAAATCGATGGATGCGGTGTTTGTTCTCCGGAAGAAAATTTTAAATTTCGTTCCCGCAGGTACGTATTACGAAATAGATCACCAGTTATTGCCGGATATCGTTAACCGCGGCGAGAAGTTTTACGGGTACGAAACTACTGATTATTTGTTGGACATAGGTACTATGGAGAGGTATAAGAAGGTGGCGGAGTACGTAAAGAAATTAGAAAATAGTAAATCCAGCACCTTCCCGCGGGATATTCTGGAAGGTGCTGGATAAATAGAAAATAGACATACAAAAAAGTTCTCCGACCCTTGGGGGGCCGGAGCGTTGATAAGTGTTTCGGGAGCTTCATTGTGCATACTGCCATGTTGAAATGAGCTGTTGCCACAATGTCTCTACCAATACTGGATTTCCTGCGATGTACGCCGTTTTTCGTGTGGTGGTGTTGTAGCTTTCGAGGTCCGGCGTTTTCATACGTTCCGGTATGCCTTTGCGGTAGTGGTAGAAGAGGAATGATCCTCCTGCCGCCGTAATCAATGGATACCCAGCGAACCAGTCCCAGGGGCATTGCACCGGCTGGACGACCGCATCGAGTTTCCCTGCGGCTACTAGCGCCAATGCGAGCGCACCGGAGCCGCAACTGCCTGCGGTTTGAACCAGTTGTGAAACAAAGAATATGAAACTTCGATATTGATCCGAAAAGAAGAGATCTGGTCCTAGCTTTATGACGCATTTCTTGGGTAGTTGTGAACCGCGGACGGTTCCGTCATGTACCCGCGCGCCTTCGCGAACCAAAACTCCTTTCCCGATTTCTCCGGTTACGGTGAATCCGCCGAAGACAGGCGGAGATGTAATGCATCCGCCGATGTGAACTCCGTTTTTCATCACTCCAACTGAGACAGACCATTCGGGCAGGCCGTGCGCGAACGCGCTGGTTCCGTCGATTGAATCCACTCCGAACCTTAAGCCTTTTTTGATATCCGGCAAGTTTCTTTTGGGAATGACGAGCTTGTGGTGCTCCTTTTCTTGTTCTTCAGCCAGGAATAGCGCCTCGGGGAATTGTTTTGCGAGTTCTCCGATAATGGCGCTTTGGGCGGTGTAGTCGAGGCATGTTACCACCGCGTGGTGTCCCAGGGCGTCTCTTTTTTCATCCGCCTGGATTCCATTGCTGGCGTTGCTTTCGCAGTTTTGCAGGTTTTTGCCGGCGGATTCTGCAGCCGAGAGAGTGGCTAAAACCTCTCGGGAGAAGTTCAGTGTTTTCATAATTCGATTCTTTCTGTGCCGAGCTTATTGCATGTGTTTAATTGTGACCGAGCTAGCATCCTTATAACCCTCTTTGTGCCATTTCGTCAACTTTTTTTAATAGAAAGAGTTTTTCAAAAAAAACAGCTCCGACCTGGGGGTCGGAGCGTTGAATTGTGCTTGAACTTTTTTAGCTCGAGAGGTGCTGAACCGTGGCCTCGTGGGGCCACGGGAGCACGAATGGCGTGTGTTCGTCTATTGCCGCGTACTCTGTCACTCCCCACATGTTGAGGATCGGAATGAATTTCGCGTACACCAGCTTTCCGCCATCGAATCGGAGAAAGACTTGGAAGTCCGGTTTTAGGCCCTGCGCGCTCGTGAATTTCTTATTGAAGAGAGTCACGAGGCGATGGATGGTTTGCGCGAGTGCGTCGACTTCCGCGTACACGTAGTCGTAGTGGAATTCCTCTTTTCGGTTATCCGGAATGATGTAACATTGTCCCGCGCGGCACCCGCCGGCGATGACAGTGAATCTGCGGTTGCTGAAGACGACAAGATTTTCCCGTTCTGCGAGTTTGTTGAGGTCAAGAGGTGTTATTGTCGGCTTCGTAGGCGGCTCGATGAGATGCCAATGTTCATGGCCAAATCTCTGGCCGGCCGAGTATCCGACATGGACGAAGAAGAAAACATCGCTTCCTGGGATATCTGTGATTTTTTGCTGTGACTCGCAGCCTCCATGTATAACGCTTATTGCAGTATGGAGCGCGCCGGCGATGTTTCGTTCGCCTCCGAGATTCCACAGTGTTTCCATGTGATAGCACTCAAGCGGCAGGATGAGTCGGTGGAATGGAAAGGGCGTCATTTTGTTCCGTCGCACTTTCCACTTCCCTGCGTCGCCGTGATCGTGAACGCTTACGACGAAAGTTCGGTCAGCGTCAGGCCGTTCTTCCGCGCAGAATGGGCATGTATCTCTGCTGATAGCCATTTCATTCTGCCATGGGCGATCGAGGCCCACTGCGTTTCTGGTTCCGTCAGAGAGAGTGATTATTTCTCCCGGCCATTCTTGAAGGGTTGAGTTCATGCTTTGATTCACTTTCTGTTGAGGTTTTTCTGTGTTTTAAGTTTTTGGTGAACTGCGGATATTGTTATATAAAGTTTTCGTTTTGTCAAATTCAATCGCGTCTGCTATGATTTTTGGGTTATGAAAATCCCACAAGTCAGTATTGTGATGGCGACGCATAATCGCGCTCATCTTGTTGGAAAAGCAATCCAGTCTGTTCAGAGCCAAAGTTTCAAAGACTGGGAGTTGATTATTGCCGATGATGGTTCGTCGGATGATACGCCGAGCGTTGTTGAAGAATGGAAAAAAAAAGAATCTCGCATTGTTTATACCAGAAGCGCGATAAACGAGGGCATATCAAAAAACTACAATCGCGCTTTTCGGATCGTGCGCGGGGAGTATATTGCCATGATTGACGACGACGACCCGTGGCTTGATAAGAATAAACTTCAAAAACAAATAGAATTTCTTGAAAAAAATAGCGACTACGTCGGTTGCGGCGGTGGAGTTGTTGTCATAAATCCTCAAGGTCATGAGTTATACAGGTATTTCAAGCCGGAGACGGACGCGGAAATAAGAAAATACATGCTCTTTTCAAATCCGATGGCGAATAGCACGACGATGTTTAGGAAAAGCGCGGGAGAAAAAGTTGGGTGGTACGACGAGACGACTCGATATTCGGGAGATAGGGATTTTTGGCTCAAGATGGGGCTTTCGGGGAAACTGTACAATTTTCCGGAGTATTTTTCCTATTACACGATGGGCGTGCGAAACACCTCCATCTTAAAAATTCGGCCGCATCTCCGCGCTTCGCTTATCATAATGCGGAGATATAAGGGAAAATATCCGAACTATGTCGCGGCGCTTGCGCTCAACTTCGCCCAATATGGGTATTCGTTTCTTCCGGAGTTTGTGCGGCGCGTTGCGCACAAGTCGCTCGCGCGGCTCAAGCGGTTGGTTGTGAAGTAACGCAGTATGCAACAATACAGTTCTTGAATGCACTAATGCACTTACGTACCACTCTTCTATCTGACGATCGTCAGATAGAAGAGTTTTTGCGGGAAGAAAAATATTTCTAGAAATTTGCTTGAATCAAACTGCCGGGAATCTACCCCAGCGGGAGTTCCCCACCAGTAAGGGTAGTGTTGTTGATAGGAAGGAAATCGGTTCACCCAGCCCCACGGAAGCCACGGGTGTAAACCCGTGGAGGAAGTGGCGATATACCCAACAAGGTATTGCCCTGATGCCACGGCTGCGCTTCGACAGGGCTCAGTGTGGTGAACTGCGTTGAACCATAAGGCCGTGGAGCTTCACTGATTGCGGGGCGAGGGCCGTCATGCGCTGGCCAGATTCCGTATCTCTCGAAGAAGCGGTTCTTTAAGCAGAAAAAGCATTCCCGCATATACTACTGCTCCGGCAAAAATAGAGGCGATTACGTGCGCTCCCGCGAGAGTCACAAGCATAACCGCGATTGCCATGATGCCGGTTGCCATGACGATTTTTTTTAGATACGGGAGGACTTTCGGCTTACTTACGCCGCGCACCACTTTCCAGAGATAGGCGACACTTAAAACTTGAGCGAAAAGTGTTGCCCATGCGGAGCCAAGGATACCGAAGCGTGGAATCAGGATTAAGTCGAGGATGATATTGGACAGCCCGCCGATCCCGGCATACATCATAAGTTTCTTCTGCTTGCCGTATGCGAAGGCGACGTTAGCCAATATGACGACAGGAAAATCTATGAGGATTGTCGTCAGGAGTATTTGAAAGGAAGACGCGCTGCCCAGATAGGAGTTTCCGAAAACGAATTCCATGATCTGGCTTCCAAGGAGCATCCCGCCGACGGCGATCGGGATTGCTATCAAGAAAGTGAATGGCACTACGATTTCCAGTATGCGCCGCAGTTTCTCATTCTCATTATTTGCGAGGCGCGAAAAAGATGGAAGAAGGCTTACGGTTATAATTGCCGGCACAATGTATAAAAGCTGTACTATCCGCTGCGCGGCGGAATATAATCCAACGTCATGCGCGGACTGGAAAAAGCCGATAAGGAGTATGTCTGTGTTGATCATGAGCATTCCTAATACTGCCGATATAGCGAGTGGCCAGCCGGAGACAAGAATGGATCGGAGAATCAGAAACTCAAAATTTGAAAAAATGCCCCGAAGTTTTTCTCGGACGGTGTATAACGTAGCGGCCATTCCTATGCCGGTTCCAAGCGCGTAAGCGAATGTAAACGCGCCTACTGTTGCGGATCCTTGTAGAAATATAAACCCAAAAATAACAATGGCGAGATTTGTAAGCATGTAGAGTCCTGTTTCCAATTGCATTTTTTCACAGGCGCGCACGATTGAGAAGCCGAATTCTCGCATGTTGTCGAACGCGAATATCAGGGCGGCGATCGGCAGTATGATTTTTACGCCATCAATATTCGTAATAAACGGACCGAGCAAGACAATCACCAGCACGCCAATGCATATAAGAGCCGCTTTAAGAAGAAAGGATGTGGAAATAATTTTTTGCTGCCTAGCTGGATCATCCAGTTTCGAAAATTCCCTGACCAGGAGCTGGCTTACGCCCGCGTCCACAAAGACCGTAAGGAACGTGACAAGCGATATCGCGTATGAAAAAATTCCCCATTCGGCGGTGCCCAAAATCCGCGCGGCGTAAATAATGATTGCCGCCCGCAGTAACCGGCCACCGAAATTCGAAATACTGAGCCAGAAGACATTTTTAGCCACCGTCTGGCGAATGGTCGTATTCTCGAACAAAAACCTTTTGATTGTTCTAAGCATATTTCCGCGTTTTGTTTGCGACGAATTTGTTGAAAAAGAAAATTGTATCGTGTATAAAGTATGGATGAAGGCAATAATATTAGCTGGCGGTCTTGGAACGCGCCTAAGGCCGATTACATATGAGATTCCAAAGCCGCTCATCACGGTCAAAAAAAAGCCGATTATCAATCACTTGATACATCTTTTTTTTCGGCACGGCATTACAGATATCGCCGTGCTCGCAAGCGAAGCTCATCGCGAAGATTTTTTGAAATGGCACGAATACTCGAATCCGGATTTATCGCAGGGCAATATTACCATATTTTTTGAGACTAAACCACGCGGCACGTTTGGCGGCATGAAGCTTCTCCTGGAATGGCTTGGCGGAGAAAAATTTATCTTGTCGAACGGCGATGAGCTTAAAGATTTTGATTTAAAAAAACTCGGTGAATTTCACATAACGCACAAGCCCGTTGGCACAATCGCACTTGTGCAAGTTCCGAATCCGTCTGAATACGGCGTGCCGGTTTTAGAGGATCACAAAATTAGAGAGTTTCTCGAAAAGCCGAAAAATCCGCCGACTGATTTTATCTCTTCCGGACTTTATATCC
>JBBTYG010000040.1:0-1777 GCA_038061855.1 Patescibacteria group bacterium
TTTTTTCGCTCCCCTACGGCACAGGAACGGGACAAGGAAGAGTGGTCGTTCCGACTGGACTTCGCTGGCTGCGCGTCAAACGTTTCAAGCCGGACATTATTCATACCCAGCTTTTCTTCGCTCTCGGGCTCGAAGCGCTTATTGCATCAAAAATACTCAAGGTACCGATTGTAGGCACTAATCACACCGCCGTGCAAGAATTCGTCCGATATTCCCCAATACGTTCCCGCACCATTGAAAACCTTCTGATTCGATATGTAAGTTGGTTCTATGAAAAGTGCACCCTTGTAACCATGCCATCAAAATCCGTCATAAACGAAATGAGGCAGTTCGGATTTTCCGGTGAATGCAGAATTATTTCAAATCCGATTGACACGAAAACATTCTCTCCGTCCTCCCGAAAAACAAATTTAAAAAATAAACTGGGGTTTTCAAAATTCACCGTCATCCACGCAGGACGCCTTGCGAGAGAAAGAAAAATCGATGTCATCATTAAAGCCATCGCAGCGTCGAAACAAATTATTCCCGAAATAGAACTGATAATCGCGGGAGGAGGATCATACGAAAAAGAACTTCGTTTTTTGGCTCGTTCGCTCGGCGTAGAAAATTCGATTAAATTTCTTGGAGTTCTTTCGAAACCGGCCCTTGCCGAAGCGTACAACGCAAGCGAAATATTCGCTATCACGAGCACCGCGGATACCCAAAGTCTGGTCATGATGCAGGCGATGGCATGCGGCATTCCCGTAATCGGAGTGAATGCCAGAGCGCTCCCGGAATATATACGTCCGGAAAACGGAATTTTAATTGAACCCGGAGATGTCAAAGCCCTTACTGAAAAAATAATCTTTCTGCATAAACATAAGAATATCCAAAAAAAGCTAGGCGATGGCGCGCGGGCATATTCAATCCGATTTTCCGCCCCTGAAATTGCACAGCAGTGGGAAAAGATATATGAAAAAGTAATAGAAGACTATAATAAATGAGATGAAAGTGAGTTTTGTCATACCGGCCCATAATGAAGAAAAATACATCGGGGAATGTATCGAGTCGATATTTGAAACCAGAAAGGGCTTCGAAGATGCCACGGAAGTAATCGTTATCGACAACGCCAGCTCCGATAATACGAAAAAAGTGTCCGGAAAATATCCGGGCGTGCGAGTGATACCCGAACCGATCAAGGGCCTTACTCGAGCGCGACAACGCGGACTCATTGAAGCAACCGGGGATTTGATCGCATATATAGACGCGGATTCCAGGGTCCCGGCGCATTGGCTACATATAGCGCTCAAAGAATTTTCACTCCGTCCTAATATGGTGTGCTTGAGCGGCCCGTTCCGCTACCACGATCTCCAGTGGTTCGATAAAACTATCGCTGAAACATGCTGGTACCTATTTGCGCCGATTACCTACCGGCTCATCGGATACATGATACTGGGAGCGAATTTTATAGCAAAAAAAGAAGCGATTGAAAAAATAGGCGGATTTGACACCGGAATTGATTTTTACGGAGAAGACACAAACATCGCGCGGAGATTAAGTAAAATTGGAAAGGTGGTTTTTAAAATGAAATTCTTTATTTACGGATCCGGACGACGCCTGCGCGATCATGGAATTCTAAGATCATTCATCAAGTATGGACTGAATTTTATTTGGGAGGTATTGTTTCATAAACCGTTCACTCGGAAATACAAGGATATTCGCTAATACAAAACATTAATGCAAAATCTCGTCGGGGATGGGAACCGGTTGGCCGATTGGGCTAATGACCGGATAGCGC
>JBBTYG010000041.1:0-3061 GCA_038061855.1 Patescibacteria group bacterium
TAGCAAATTCCAAAACCCTCACAAATTTTCACGACTCTTAGTACGGTCTCAACGTCCAGTTCTATTCCTGCTTTTGTTTCTACCGCCTCTCCAGAAGGACGGCAAAAGAAACAGGCACGTTCACATCGGGAGTTCACCGTAATACGTAGCTCGGGTAATTTCGAGAATATCATTGCATTCATCTTTCTTTCCGTTGGTTAGATTGTTAATGTTCGGCTTTGAGGAACGTAAATAATCCGCAAAGCTAAGTTTTAAACTACGCTCATACTCCCTAAAAAGCAAAGCCTCCGCTGTGGGAGTTTTTGCAAGTATTCCTCGAGTTCCAATGATGTCCACTCATCTCCACAAAAAGAAATTCCCACATAAGTGGGAATTTCTTTTTGTGCTGGTTTTTTGTTTTTGTCCGCTACGTTATAATCTTAGGAATGATCACTGACGCCGTTCTCCGGTATATAAAAGACTCGCTGGCGGCTGGGAAAACAGAAGAGGTTATTACCGCAACGCTCATTAATGCAGGATGGAAACCTGATGATGTGATGAACGCGCTTGCATCCGTTAAGAACGGGCAACCTTCGCCCGTCACCTCGCCAGTCGCAAATCAAACGGCGTCTCAAAGTGATAAGCAAACACCGCAAGCGCAACAATCTGAATCTGCCAAGATGCAAAGCGGAGCGGAGCAGCCAAGCGTGAACCCTCGCGGCCCAATGCAAGCCATTTCCCAGCGGACGATCAATCCCGAACCACAAAAATCCAGAAAAGGCGTTGCGCTTGGGATTATAGTAGGGATTCTTGTGCTTGCTATCGGCGGCGTTGCGGCAGCACAGTATGCGGGAATAATCCAAATACCTTTTTTGAGCGCACTAACCCCTGGCCCCGATCCTGAAAAACTTTTTGAAAACGTATTCACTAAATCGCAAGAAATTCAATCAAGGTCATACGCTTTCGATCTCTCCGTAAAGTCTGAAGCGAAAGATTCCGATGCCATTCCCATAGTTGATGTTTCCAAAGAATCGAATGGACGAGTGTCGCCGATGACGATGGGCGCGCTGGATTCTTATCAAATAGATTTCGCCATACACGCTTCTGGCGCTTGGGATAAAAATGCGCCTTTGAACGGCGACGGACGCTTTAGAATTTCCATAGACGTACAAGCCGTAAGCATGTCCGGAAAAACGGATTTTGAATTTCTGAAAAAAGGCGATGTGTATTATGTTCAACTCCACGATCTTCAACTTCCAATGATTTTTGCCGCGATAGGGAATATACCGAATTTTTCTACGATTACAAACAAGTGGATTAAAATAACTCAAGACGATATAAAACAACTGCAAGTAATGGGACTTAGAGTTCCAGGCATTGCCTCACAACAACTTCCCGATGATGCCAAGAGAAAAGAACTCACGGATCAAACACAAAAAATTGCGCGATTCATCCTTCAGATTATTCAAGAAGAAAGGGTTTTATGGTTTGAAGAAACGCCGAATATAGAAACACTCGGTGAGGTCAAAGTTTTCCACTACGCAATCAAAATTCAAGGAGACAAGATTCCGATAATTTATCGAAGAATTGTAACCGAATTTTCTGGCGACGCGCCGCTCGGCATGACGCCTCTAAAATTCGACCAAAAAGTTTCTGATTACCTCGCAGGAGAAGATTTTCAGGGAATCATGGACCGCCTTAATGCTAATATGCAGCTAGAAACATGGATCGAAACAACAGCCGGATTTCCGGTAAAGTGGCTTTACGGTCTCCGCTTTCTCCCGACTACAGAATCGAAAACACAACTGCGCCTCGCCGGCACCAGTGAAATCACCGATATCAATAAGCCTGTTACAGTTGATGAACCGAAAGATTATATCTCCGCGCAGGATGCGCTTTCAAAACTTAACGTCCCTCGAAACAAGCCGTCTTTGAATACCACTGCGAGAAATCCCCTTGATGACATAGAAATACTTAAAGAAGCCCGGGATACGCAACGCATAAGCAACCTCAGCACATTAAAGGCGTTGGTTTCTCTATACGCCGCCGACGTGTCTAACCCGAAGCTTTGTACAGCAAAAACAATATATGCATCAGCGCCAAATGCTCCAGTTCCCGCTGGATGGAAACAAGGAGCGAACGCCGGCAAACTCAACATGGACGGCACTGGCTGGCTTCCAATGGACTTCACGGAAATAAGCTCTGGTTCGCCTTTAGAGGAATTACCCAAAGACCCAATAAATGACGCACGCTCCGGACTCGCATATACTTATGCATGCGACCCCGCGACTCAAACATTCAAATTCAGTGTTAAACTTGAAAGCAAAAAATATAATAAAGATGGCAAATATAGTGTAACCGCTACAGACGGCGGGATATATCCAGACGCTTTTGAAATTGGCACGAATTTAAAAATCCACAATTAAAACTTAAAGTATAGCCACTCGGCGTGCCAAAACTTTGACATAGATCTACATCTTCTCTATCATCAACTTTACGTCCTTGTAAAAAACTTGTTTTAGAAACCCATAATTACACCACGAATAAACTCGAAAATAATCGCGCCTGAGCTCCGCGTGATTGATGAAACGGGGAAAAGCCTCGGCGTCATGAAGCGCGAGGACGCGCTTGCGCTCACAAAGCCCGATCTTGGAATCGATCTCATTGAAATCGTTTCCACTGCAACTCCCCCCGTGGCACGGCTTATGAGTTTTGACAAATACCGTTACGAGCGGGTTAAACAGCTGAAAAAGGATCGTCTTGCTCAGAAGGGCAGTGGCTTGAAGCATGTGCAAATCAGCGCGCGCGCCGCGGTAAATGATCTTTTGATAAAAGCGAAACAGGCGGATAAATTTATCTTGGAGGGAAATCAGGTTGAAATTAATATGCGACTACGCGGACGGGAAAAATACAACAAAGACTGGGCGCGGAAAAAAATTGAGGAGTTCGCCGCGATGATAACCGCAGAGCACAAACGCATCAGCGATCCGAAGTTCGGCGGAAGAGGAATGTTTATGCTCGTGTCGAAAAAGTGAAGCTCCACGGCCTTATGGTTCAACGCAGTTCACCACACTGAGCCATG
>JBBTYG010000042.1:0-2920 GCA_038061855.1 Patescibacteria group bacterium
TTGCTGTTACTACTAGTAAACCCCGCCAAATACGCCCCGTCAAGAATCGAATTTTCCAAGAAGCGGCGAAACAAGCTTCCATACCCGGTCGTGGATAGTTTCGATTGAGAGCAACTTTTGTTTTTCCACGCATTCAATCCAAGTAAACTCGCTCGGGAAACATTTACTAAGTTTTTTATATGTCGTTTCCGTTCGAGCAAGATGCTTCAAATCGGCTTCATGAAGATCGCGCTTTTTGCCTCCGAGATGCTTACGCTCGGCTTTCCCATCCACAAGTTTCTGCGCGATTGCGGCTGGAACGTGCAGGATGATATTCAAATTCGGCTTCGGAATTCCATTGATTCGGTATTCAAGATCGTAATTCCACTCGAAGTATTTTTTCCGATCGCGCTCGTTTTCGAATTTTGACCCTTGATGCGCGAGATTTGAGGCAACGTACCGGTTTGATATTACGATATTTCCATCCTTCATCGAATTTTTAATATTCCTCGCTGCCGCATACCTATCAAGAGCAAAAAAAAGAGAGGCGGTCTTCGGTGATATTTCATTTAAACCTCCGAAACGCCCGTTTAAATATTCTTCAACGAACCACGCGGACGGATTTCCATACCGTGGAAAATCAAAAAGGGTGACTTTTTTACCTTCCGTCTTTAATCGCTCAACAAGTAGTTTTGTCTGCTCTGTCTTCCCGCTGCCGTCCGTCCCTTCGATGACGATGAATATGCCCTTTTTCATGCTCTTGATGTTTAAATATAGCATACCCCGTTTTTTGACGGGCAATTGACTCGAAAAACGCTTTTGTGCTTGCATATGAGTAGCAACATTATTGAGAAAGAAAAACAATGATAACGACACTCAGAGAAACCGATCACAGTTCACGACAGCAGCCGACGACGTTCCGCGTACAAATTCTCCCGGGCGGGAAGCTTCCGCAACGGGCAGGCACAGAGCCCGGCCATGCTGTTGGGTACGACGTGTTCACAAGAGATATCGTCGTCTACAACATGTCCACCGACGATCCCCGCATGCGTCAAGTCGAATTCGACCTCGAACCTCCGGAGGTGTTCCGCTTAGGGCCTGGCGGCGTTGCATGCCTCGGCACCGGCGTGGTGATCGAGATACCGCATGGCTTCGCAGGGTGGATAAAACCTCGCGGCAGCACAGTTAAAAACGGCGTTGCGGTGCTCAATCAAGACGTACCCATCGACCCCGACTTCCGTGGCGAGCCGATTGCCGTCATCCGTAATGAAGGACGGGCACCCTTTGATATACGGCGCCATCAACGAATCGTGCAAATCGTATTCACTCCGGTTGCCCTGCCGATACTCGAAGAAGTTCTCCTTCTCGACAAAACCACTCGCGGAAACGGCTCGCACGGCTCGACAGGGAAATGAAAACATGTTTTAACCAAACGAATGCATTCACCACTGCATTCACAACGAAGGCCGCATCACAATGCGGCCTCTCACTTTTTCTTGATTTCAAGACTTTTACCAATTCAATAGTTTCGACCCATACTTCGTCATCCCTCGAGAGACTCGGGACTTCCTCAAAACCCTCGGTTTTGAGTAATTTCCTACACGTGGAAACGCTAGCGCCTTTCCCCGACCCCCTTTTCCCCAATATGGGTATTGAAATTAGTCGCTAATTTCAATACCCATATTGCGTGCCGTTCCTTCAATACTGCGCTGGGCAGCTTCTAGATTATCTGTATTCAAGTCCGGCATTTTGCGCTCGGCGATTTTTTTCACATCGGCGCGCGTCACTTTGCCGACTTTCGTTTTGAGTGGGTCACCGGAGCCCTTTTCTATTCCGGCCGCCTTTTTAAGCAATGCGGAAGCCGGAGGAGTCTTTAGTTTAAACGCAAAACTCCTGTCTTCGAAAATCGTAATTTCCGCGGGAACAACGTCGCCCGCCATTTCTTTTGTTGCTTCGTTGAACTTCTTACAAAAATCGGCGATATTAATGCCCTGCGGCCCCAATGCTGTACCGATTGGCGGCGCTGGATTTGCCTTGCAGGCCTCAATTTGAATTTTTATTACTGTTTTTATTTTTTTAGCCATCTCAATAGTGATTAGTATTTAGTTTATCAGATTAGTTTACATGTGGAAGTTTAAAGGAAATGATATTTTTTGTCCAGCAAATTTTGAGCCTTCCGATATAACAGAAAGGTTTGAACTCGAATCTGCGTTCAAGATGCATAAGATGAGATACTCATGAGGCTGGGTTAACTTCAAGCCCCTTGCCGCGACGCGGCAAGGGGCTTTTTTATACAACATCATAAATCAGCTTTTCCTTTATTTCGTGTGAGTGAAATATTTTTTAAGAGCTTTAAAATACTCGCTACTATCATCAACTTCATTGTAATTATTTTCATTCACCCAACGGAAGGAATCGTGTTCGTCGCTTAATTGAACTTCTCCGGAAATCCAACGACATCGAAAACCGATGAGATATACCTCCTTAGGATAGTTGCGATGCCCTGGTTTAAACTTGAAATACCACGTGTAAAACGGCTCACCTATTTCAATCTCAAGTCCTGTTTCCTCTCTCACCTCCCTCTTCAATGCTTCGGTAAAATTGTATTCATCTTCTTGGATTTTACCTCCGGGTAAATCAAGTCCTATGATGGGATCGTTAAGAATAAGAACATCGCCGCCTTTTTGAATAAACGCTTTTTGGGCTACATAAAATAATTTATCTTCTTTCATTTCTATACTGAGCCACCTCCCGGAGTTTCACTACTCGTCCCTCACGACGTTCGGGACTGCGTTTTCAAAACCCTCGGTTTTGAATCATTTCCTACACGGAGGGAACCCGGCTGCGTTCCCTCCGACCCACCCTTCGTTCAAATCCGGTCGGTTTTGAGCCACCTCCCGGAGTTTCACTACTCGTCCCTCACGACGTTCGGGACTGCGTT
>JBBTYG010000043.1:0-1529 GCA_038061855.1 Patescibacteria group bacterium
CTCAGCAAGAATGTCTGGCTGGTGAATGTCGGGACGCAGAAAGATACTTCCAGGCGCGCTGTGGAAATCGCGAATGAGTATGCCGAAGGAGTGTATGCTGCGGTTGGCTTACATCCAGTACACACTGAAAAATCATTTCATGACTTGAAAGAATTAGGAGCGGATAATATTACGCGCGAATTTACAAGTCGCGGCGAGAATTTTGACATCGACTATTACAAGTCGTTGGCGGCGAATAAGAAGGTTGTGGCGATTGGTGAGTGCGGCTTGGATTACTATCGCCTCGGCGATTCGACGAAAAATCGGCAATCGGAAGCGTTTACGGCGCAAATTGCTTTGGCTAGGGAAGCTGGGAAGCCGCTTATGATTCATTGCCGCTCCGGGGTGGCCGAGCGAGTCTCGCCCCACAATGGGGCGGGCCGCGATGCATTTTCTGATCTTATTGGCATACTAAAATCCGAGAAACTGCCCGAGCGGCCAGGTATTATACATTTTTTTAGCGGCACGAAGGGCGATGCCCGCGAGCTTTTGGATATGGGGTTTTGCTTCACGTTCGGCGGAGTGATAACGTTTGCTCACGATTATGATGAAGTGATTGAGATGATTCCCATGGATCGGATTCTTTCCGAAACCGACGCGCCCTATGTGACGCCGGTGCCCTACCGGGGCAAGCGCAACGAGCCGGCGTACGTAGTTGAAGTGGTTAAAAAACTTTCGGAGATAAAAAAGAGGACATTGCTAGAGATGGCAGATATCATTTTTGAGAATGCAAAACGAGTGTTTTTGTTTTAGAATCTAAGCATATTAATCATGAAATACGATTTCAATAAAGCCGAAAAGCGGTGGCAGGAGATATGGCGCAAGGAAGGTATCTACGAGCCAAATCTAAAGAAGCCAAAAAAGCCGTTTTATAACCTTATGATGTTCCCATACCCTTCTGCGGAGGGGTTGCACGTCGGGAATATGTACGCGTTTGTCGGCTCGGATATTTATGGCCGATTTAAACGTATGCAAGGATATGATATTTTTGAACCCATCGGGCTTGATGGGTTTGGGATCCATTCGGAAAACTATGCGTTAAAGACTGGAACGCATCCAATGGAGCGGGCAAAAGTTTCCGAAAAACGCTTTTATAAACAGCTTGAAGCAATTGGAAACGGGTTTGCGTGGAACGAACAGCTCGAAACATACGATCCGGAATATTACCGGTGGACGCAGTGGATCTTTCTCCAGATGTTCAAGAATGGCCTTGCGTATCGGAAAAAGCAAGAGGTGAACTGGTGCCCGTCTTGCAAAACTGTGCTTGCAGACGAGCAAGCGGAAGGGGGGAAATGCGAGCGGTGCGGCACGGCGGTGGTAAAAAAAGAACTTGAGCAGTGGTTTTTTAAGATTACCGACTATGCCGAGCGGTTACTCACGAATTTGGAAAAACTTGATTGGTCGGAAAGGGTTAAAATTGCGCAGAGGAATTGGATAGGGAAGTCGGAAGGAGCGTTGATTAAATTTCCAATTTCCAATTCTCAATTTTC
>JBBTYG010000044.1:0-2645 GCA_038061855.1 Patescibacteria group bacterium
GGCTCACCATCTTCGACCTGCGACCATGAAATCAATTCTTTGTGCGCCCAGCAGGAATCGAACCTGCGACCATCTCCTTAAAAGGGAGCTGCTCTACCGACTGAGCTATGGGCGCACGAAGAATTGATTTCAATATTCTACCATCTCCTTTTAAGGGAGCTGCTCTACCGACTGAGCTATGGGCGCACCAAGAAAACGATCATATATTTCCGCTTCCGAAACTTTATAGCTCTTTCTCTATATCTTCAAGCAACGTTTTTGCTTTAGCACTTAGTTTTTTAGGAGCTTTAATAACGAAGTTTACCAGCAAATCGCCGCGACCGAAACCCCCGAACTTAGGCATCCCTTCCCCGGCAATACGGAGATTTTCTTTAAGATTGAAATGCGCAGGAATCTCAATGCTTACTTTTCCGCCCGCGATCGTAGGGATTTCAATCTTGCGCTCCAAAAGCAGATCAACAATCTTCAGTTCCTTTTTTACAATAAGATCTTCCGCGTGCCGCTCGAAAAAGTGATGCTTTTTTATTTTTACTCGGACATACAAATCTCCAGTGGCGCTTCCTCTATCCCCAGCTTCTCCGGCGTCTTTGACTTTTATGAGCTGGTCATTTTCTATGCCTGGAAGTATGTCAACTTGTATATTTCGCTCTCCAATAATCCTACCGGCGCCATTGCAAGTTGCGCATATTTTATTTGGGATTTGCCCGGATCCCTGGCATGAAGCGCACTGCTTAACCTGCGAGAAGCTGCCGAAAAATGTTTTTTTCTGCTCCTTAATTTCCCCTCGACCGCCGCACGTAGAACAACTCTTAAATCCCGCCGCCGGATCTCCTCCCTGCCCCTTACAGGCTTCGCACCTGACAGCGGTTTTTATCTTTATGTGTTTAGCAGCGCCGCGAAACGCTTCCTCGAGCGTTATTTCTTCCGTTGTCTCAAGGTCCGCCCCTCGCTCGTACGTCCTCCTTCGGGATTTGACGCCAAGTCCCTCGAAAAATGTTTCGAAAATATCTCCGATATCTCCGAAATTTCCTCCATCCGCCGAAAAACCGAAATTCTCCCAATTCGGCATGCCGGAAAATCCATCATAGCCGCCCGCCCCTCCAAAACCCATATTCGGCTCCGCCGTTCCAAACCGATCATAATTCATCCGCTTATTTTTGTCCGACAAAACTTGGTAAGCCTCGCTGATCTCTTTGAATTTATGCTCGTTTCCGCCCGGCTTGTCCGGATGGTATTGATGGGCAAGCTTGCGATACGCCTTTTTAATCTCATCGTCCGTGGCAACTTTTTGCACGCCTAATATTTTATAGTAGTCCTTCGGCATTTTGTGAATTAGAAATTATGAAACAGGAATTTTGCTAGAAATCAATGGCTTCGTGGGTTTTTGAAATTCCCACGATTCGAATAAATCCAGACGTAAGGAGCAGCTCGTAGAGTATAAAGGAAATTGGCATCACAATCCAGTAAAATATCACTCCGAACCCTCGAATCAAGAGAAATACCGCCAGCGCCCAGATGAGCAGGAATGACTGCTTGAAGCGATCTTTGAGATTGGCAAGAAGTTTAAGTATCGAATTATAAAAAACATCGCTTATCGCGTCCTCCGGGGAAACTGTTGCGCCAAGACTCGAACTGATATTTGCGGCAATCTGATTTGATGCTTGTTGTATCATCGCTTCTTTATTTGCATCAGAAAGAACCGTAAAATTTTTGTCGTTTTCGAGCTGCGACCGAGCAAAGCTCCTAGTGAATGAGATAACCGTCGAATTGAAATCAATGTTTGGATAAAAGCTTCGGGCCGCGCCTGCCGTCCATGCGTATAAACTACTAAAATTTTCTTTTGGAATAAACGCGCGTTTTTCATTCCATTGCGGCAAATAGAGAATAATCATAAGCAGCACAAGCGCCGTAGTTAGTTTCTTGAGGCTTAAGCGCGCTGCCTTAAAGAAGCGTATTTCCATGCTGTTTTCGAGTTCTCCGTATGCGAGAAGTTCTCCCCATACGGTAAAAAACATAAATATGCCCCCGGCGGCTGCGAGAAATGTGATTGCATATCCATAAAATGGGGCAAGAACGCAAATAGTTTGAAGAACAATGACCAATATTCGGCGCTTAAAAGCCTTTGTAAAAAAGATCTGAATCGTCGAGAGAATTGAGAATATGCCAAGAGACACTAAGAGCGCCCTTCCGCTACCGCCGACTAAAAACTGCGCGTATGCATAGCCAAACCAGAGAGCGGAAAATATCGTAAGCGCGTCGAGGATAAGCGGCTTGTAAATCGGTGTTTCGGTGAATTTCGGCGGTGTTTTAATTTGGCTTATTAAATTCTTATCGGTGATGCTTTGCGGCGGCAGCTTGTTGATTTCGATCATCTACGTATCAGGCTAAAAAAACTACGTTTATTCTTGCTTCGGCTGCGGCTCTGTTGGACCTTTTTGTTCTTCCTGATTTCCGCCTTGGTTGCCATATAGCGCTTGGCCGATTTTTTGAAGCTCCGTCGAAAGATTGCTTGCCGCGGTTTTTATGGCTTCCGCATCCGTGCCATCGCTCGCTTTTTTGAGCGCCTCGATTTTTTCAGTAATCGCCGTTTTTATATCTTGGCTTATCTTATCTCCGGCGTCCTTTACGGATTTTTCCGCCAGGTA
>JBBTYG010000045.1:0-2173 GCA_038061855.1 Patescibacteria group bacterium
ACGGGGCGGCGATCCTGATGGAGAACCGGACGACAACAGCTATGGATTTCAAAAATTCCCTCATATCCGCTTCTCTGAACCCGACTGTTGAAATTTTTGCTTCGCCTAAAACGCTGAAATTCCCCTTCTCGTCCGTACTCTCATTCACGCTTAACTTTGTTATTTTAAACTCTCGCGCAGAATCAAACTGCTTGAAATCCGAAGGAATGTCGCTAGTTAACTTAAAATCCAAGCTTGTTTTTAATATGTCCTCTGTTTTATCTTTCGCCGTTTGTATGTCTGCAGTAGTTGGAACAGCCTTCTGCCCCACAAATCCTCCTTTTGTAGGCTTCGTTATTTCACCATAAAAACCATTATATTTCGAAGAACCTTTGAATCCAGGAATTGTGAGACGCGGAATCGGCCCAAGATTGTACGCGGAACCTGGAACGTCAGCAACAATAACCGCCTCAACCGACGATGGGATAATTTTGCCATCTTGAATTTTCGCGCCTGGCACAAACGCGCTCTGGCTCAACCGAAATATCTTTCCATCCGGCGTTTCAAAACGAGTTGACGCAACCAGCTGTTGCGGCGCCGAACTATAGGCATTGTAAATGGTAATGATGCCGCTCGCCCGCTCAGAAATTTTCTTGAGTCCGGAAGCGAGGGCAGTATTAACAATATTTTGTTCTTCGCTGAAAAGCTGGCCTGGCAGAATATGATTTGCTAAAGAAGCTGTTTTAACAGAATTATCAACAAGAAAAGAGTGTTCATAAGCCCACGGTACTTTTTTAAAATGTATTACCATATTCGCAGTTCCAAAAAAACGATTTAATATCCACACCCCACCACCGACAAGAAAAATAAAACCGAAAATAACGCAGATAAATATAAATTTCCGCTTTATTGTCCCCCTGGCATTACGCACATCATCCGTTTCCTCTACTGATTCGACGAATCGAATCTCATCCTTCTGAACGCGCAAACTCGGCACGCTTTTCTCTTCCTTTGGTTCAACATCAGCAGGAACTTTTTCATCTTTTTGCTTGCTTGTTTTTTTACTTGCGCGTTTACCTCTAGAAACACCTCTGCTTTCAGTCTTTATTTGAACTATATCGGAAAGTACAGACTTCCTTGATCCCTCGAAAAGCGGATGAAGCGCGTCAATCCGCAAAGATTTTGCGAGCGCCAAAATTTTCTCGTCAACAGACTCAATGAAAATCCTTTTTCCCGCTGCTTCTGATTCCCGCTTTATTAAATCAAAATTACTCACTGACTTGCCAATTCCAGATGAATTCGGAACAACAAGAATAACATCCTCTTCCTCGGCACTAATGATTTTTTCCACAAGTTCGGCAGCAAGCTCATCGCGCCGCACAAATATTTTTTTCATAGAATTTTCCAGAAAATAAGCTGCTTATTAAATTCTTTTCATCATCTGAAAATTGTAGCACACGCCCAACAGAAAACAAAAATATTTTCTGCGCAATGCTGTACTATTTTGAAACAACGGCGGATATGAACTTGTTAACAACCTTGTTTTTATGAGAAAATATGTTTTTCCCTGCGCCGCACCAACAGGCAGGAACAGAAATGGAAATCCTAATTCTTCAAATAGCGCCGAACGGCAACAAAACTCGATAAAATTCCGATTCCTACTCCAAATAAGAGCTGGTACAAAAACAGTTTTCCGATATCGTCGGTAAAATATTGAAACACACTAAACCCGGGTATGAATGCTTGCACATACGGGGAAGAAAAATAGACGATCGGAGCAATAATAACTATGCCGAAGATTGCAGCCAATACGCCTGCGATGATGCCCTCGATTACAAGTGGCCCCCTTACTAGAAAATTTGAAGCTCCGACGGCTCTCATGATACCGATTTCATCCCTGCTAGAATAAATTGCGATGCGAATAGTGTTAAAAACTGCGAGTCCAGCAATCAAAGTCAGAAACAGAGTAGAAACGAGCCCGCCCTTGTTTATCGTATTGACTATGGCGATCAATCTATCGATCACTACCTGGTTTTCGGCATAACTTACCCAGCTTATATAACTTTGGAGGCTGGGAGCGTCTAAATATTTTGCGATAGAAGAATATTGGCTCGGAAGACGAGCTTTGATGTTAAGCGATGCTTCCAAAGGATTGACGCTAAGTTCGTTAATTGCCTGGATTATTTCCGGTTTG
>JBBTYG010000046.1:0-1001 GCA_038061855.1 Patescibacteria group bacterium
AGATTCGTCGTGAGCGTGCCGGATAATTCTCCAATGCGAATAATGCTGATAAAAAAATCACCGAATGTCTTTTGGTGCTTGACTAAACCGTCGGAGAGAAGATGCCCGTTGTTTACATCCACCGCTAGCTGCCGGATGATCTTTTGAAGCGTTTTCGATTCCGTCTGCTCCTCGATGATTTTCAAACTTTCCAAAAGAGGGAGGCCGGATTTCGTCACGATCGCAAGATGCCGGACAAAATTGATCTTTTCTTGAATGGAGACTTTGCCGAAAATTCTATTCATAGATAATCCTCAAAACTTCCTCAAGTGTAGTTGTCCCCGATAATGCTTTCGAAACCCCGTCTTTGATCATAGTGATCATCCCATTCTCGATTGCAGCTTGCTTGATTTCCTGCGAAGTAGCTCGGTTCATTATCAACTTCCTAATCTCGTCATTAATTTCCAATACTTCGCGGATACCTATCCTCCCATGGTAGCCTGTATTATTGCACACATTGCATCCTTTGCCTTCGTAAAACACCCGCACGTTCTCCTTCAGTTCCGGAATGACTTCTCGCAAGCTATTGAGCTCGCCCTGACTCAATACACGCTTCCCTTTGCACGAATCACAGATCATTCGAACCAAGCGCTGGCCCATGACGATATTGATCGTCGACGCGACCAGAAACGGAGGCACGCCCATATCGATAAGGCGCGGAAAAGTGGTCGCGGCATCGTTCGTGTGCAAAGTGGAGAGCACGAGGTGCCCGGTTAGAGCGGCATTCACCGCAATGCCTGCAGTTTCCTGATCACGTATTTCGCCGACCATAATAATGTTCGGATCTTGGCGGAGAACCGATCGCAGACCGTTAGCAAATGTGAGTCCGACTTGCATGTTCGCCTGAATTTGGGTCGTTCCGTCAAGAGAATACTCAATAGGGTCTTCGATTGTAACAATGGAAGCAGTCGGATTGTTTAATTTTTTTAAAATCGTGTAAAGCGTAGTCGTTTTTCCAGAAC
>JBBTYG010000047.1:0-3143 GCA_038061855.1 Patescibacteria group bacterium
TGATTCCCGCGTCATTATCGGATTCAATAAGAAGAGAGTAAAGTATGTCGCCGATGAAAAATATTTGTCCGGGCTTAAGCTTCCCGGAGCTTCCTTTTGTATCGGCGGCTTGCTTAGGAACAGTGATTTCTTCCGAAGGGTTATAGTTGTTCGCGGCGACGATGGCGGTCATAAGCTTGGTGACGCTTGCGATCGGCAATCGCAAGCTCGGATTCTTTTTTTTAATAATCCGCGCATTCCCATCAACATCTACGATTTCAGATATGAATGATTTTGCAGAAATTGGAGTGCTTGACGCAGTGATAGTTTTAAGCGAGTCGATACTTGTCTGCGTCTCGGCGCGCGTACTCGATGCTTCGGGCGACTCTCCGACTGTTGCTTTGGGAGGTTGAGCAGCATCAGTCGGTTGTTGATTGCCCGAAAAGTGTTTCACGAAAAAAAATCCGGATACAAGCAAGAATATGAATGCGGTATACTGTTTTTTCATATGTACTCAAGAATAACATAGCTCGGATTAGTTTTGGAGTTTTTGCACCACAGTAAAAATTAAAAGGCGGCGCCCTATATTTCCTCCAAAAGATTCCCGCGGTTTGCGGTGCAGGGCATTCCCGTCAAAAAAATCTCCTCCGGTTGCAGTGATTTTCGGCAGTTGCTCGACAAATCGTGTAAATCTGTATAATAAAGCAAGTTACTTAAAATCTTGACGGGATAATAATTTTGTGGTATAAAACTTACAGTAGTCCTACATAGAAGCCGTGGTTGCAAGCCCCGTTCGCGCGAGGTTTGCAACCGCGGCTCACTAGAGATGCGCGGGAGAGACTAAAAACCCAAAGAAACCAAAAACCTATGAAGCTACGATTGATACGATTAATAAAAGCCGTGAACTTCCTTGTGGAAATCAGAGTCGCACAAGATCGGGCCCAGCAACTTGTCGGAGTTGGACCGGCGGTGACGATACAAACGCCGGCATCGGAAATGGGAATGACGACGATGCAGCAACATTGCGCCTGCGGCATTGATTACTCGAGCATGCGGACATGCAACGAGCCAGCATGCTGGCAAAAACGCCGACGGCGGAAGGGAGAAGGAGTTCGGTTGCAGTAAGTATTCCGTCTTCATAGAAACTTTAGAGCAAATTCGGAATACCCTGCGGCAAACCAAGCCGTAGGGTGTTTTTTTAAATAACGCCTATCTAATAAATAAGTATTCGCGCCAAAGGCTTTTCTATGTTAGAATCACACTACCGTCGAGGCGGCTTTTTAAATTGAAATGCCAAAGAAAGCGCAGAAATCAACTGGTAAAGAACAGAAAAAAACAGCTCATCCTTCGTATGAAGCGAAGGATATTTATGTTCTTGAAGGGCTTGAACCTGTCCGAAAGCGGCCGGGTATGTATATAGGTTCAACGGACGTCACCGGCCTTCACCACCTCGTTTGGGAAGTGCTGGATAACTCCATCGACGAAGCGATGGCAGGATATGCCAAAACTATCACAATAGAACTCCTCCCGGGCAATCAAGTTTCAGTAACAGACGACGGCCGCGGTATACCGGTGGATATTCATGCTCAAACCAAGGTATCGGCGCTAGAGACCGTAATGACCACTCTCCACGCCGGAGGAAAATTCGGCGGGGAATCATATAAGGTATCCGGAGGGCTCCATGGAGTCGGCGTCTCAGTTGTAAACGCGTTATCCGAATGGCTCCGCGCGGAAGTTTATCGTAATGGCGGCGCGTACGCTCAGGAATATAAGCGGGGAAAGCCCATCGCGAAAGTAAAAAAGATCGGCGCGTCGAAAATCACCGGCACCAAAGTAACTTTTTCTCCGGATCCGCAGATTTTTTCGACAATAGATTTCAACGACAACAAAATAATGGAGCATGTCCGACAGCAAGCGTTTCTCACGCGAGGCGTGCGGATAAATTTCATAGACCACCGAGGGAAAATACCGCAGTGCTACGGATTCTATTTCGAAGGCGGATTGCTTTCTTTCGTAAAACACCTTGCCGAAAACAGGAAGCGGCTTCAAGACGAAGTTTTCCATGTCCATAAGCAGTACGAAAAAATAGAAGTGGAAGTTGCGTGCATGTACGTAGATGACACGAAAATAGAGGAGTTGAGTTTTGCAAATAATATCTATAACCCGGACGGAGGAATGCATACGGCTGGTTTCAGATCGGCCCTGACTCGCTCCCTCAACAACTATGCCCGCGCGGAAAAGTATTTAAAGGAAAAAGATGAAAACCTTATCAGCGAAGATACGCGGGAAGGATTAATCGCGATTATTTCAGTGAAACTGCCAGAGCCGCAATTCGAAGGACAAACCAAGGCCAGGCTTGGCAGTCCGGAGGCGAAGCCGGCAGTGGAAAGCGTCGTAAATGAAGCGCTTAAAGAATTTTTTGAAAAACACCCTCGCGATGCGCGCAGTATTATCGAAAGAGTGTTGCTTACCGCAAAAGCCCGGCAAGCAGCTAAAGCGGCGCGAGAAACAGTTCTTCGGAAAGGAGTGCTCGACGGATTTACGCTTCCTGGAAAACTCGCCGACTGCGCTTCGAAAAATCCGGCGGAATCAGAGCTATTTATAGTGGAAGGAGATAGTGCCGGAGGCTCGGCCAAGCAGGGCCGTGATCGCCATACACAGGCGATACTCCCGCTAAAGGGAAAACCGTTGAATGTTGAAAAAGCGCGGCTCGACAAAATGCTTGGCAATCAGGAAATGCGCGCGCTCGTTGTCGCCGTTGGCACCGCGATCGCCGAAGAATTCGACATATCAAAACTTCGATACCACAAAATCATCCTCATGAGCGATGCCGACGTTGACGGCGCGCACATTCGAACACTCCTGCTTACATTTTTTTACCGCTATTTCAAACAAATAATCGACGAAGGATATGTATATGTCGCCCAACCGCCGCTCTATCGTCTCCAGGCAGGAAAGGAAATCAGGTACGCATTTTTCGACGCTGAAAAAGAAAAAATACTCGCGGAAATGCAAAAAATAAAATCAAAAAAGGGCGCTAAAGAAGCGTCAAAAGAAAGTGAATCAGAAGCAGAATCATTAATTAGCGAAACAAGTGACGAGGAGGAAGCAACGGTTAAAAAACCCGGAGTCAATATCCAGCGCTACAAAGGATTGGGCGAGAT